>NZ_JAMPOL010000011.1:0-268172 GCF_028480325.1 Providencia sp. PROV182
GAAAAAAAATTTCAAGTGGTGATATTTTATACTTTACGCCCAATTATCAAGCAAAAAAAGTGATTTTATACGTAATTTGATATAAAAAAGGTGGCTAACAATAGCCACCTTTTGATTTTACAATAATATCAATTACTGTTTAGCAACGATTTCGTCATTTTCTACATCTAAAACGACAGGTTTACCTGGTAATAACTTACCTGACAAGATTTCTTGTGCCAGAGGGTTCTCAATTTCCTGCTGAATTGCGCGTTTCAATGGCCTTGCTCCGAAGATTGGGTCAAAACCAGCCTCCCCAATTTTCTCCAGTGCAGCAGGTGTCGCACTGACTTCATAACCGTGCTCTTCAAGACGTTTATATAAACGAGCCAATTGAATATTGGCAATATTCGTAATTTGCTCTTTACCTAATGGATGGAATACAACAACTTCATCTATACGGTTAATAAATTCAGGTCTGAAACTATGGGATACCACTTCCATCACCATATCTTTCATTTCTGAGTAACCAATCATGCCAAATCTTTCTTGGATTAAGTCAGAACCCAAGTTAGATGTCATGATAATCACCGTATTACGGAAGTCCACTGTTCTACCTTGTCCATCCGTTAAACGCCCGTCATCAAGCACTTGTAATAAAATGTTGAAAACATCAGGGTGTGCTTTTTCAACTTCATCCAATAAAATGACTGAATATGGACGACGTCTAACCGCTTCAGTTAAATACCCACCTTCTTCGTAACCGACATACCCTGGAGGTGCGCCCACTAAACGTGATACCGTATGTTTTTCCATAAATTCAGACATATCGATACGAACCATTGCATCATCGCTATCAAACATGAAATTTGCTAACGCTTTACACAATTCAGTTTTACCTACCCCTGTTGGCCCTAAGAACATAAACGAGCCAATTGGGCGGTTCGGGTCTGATAACCCTGCACGACTACGACGAATTGCATTCGATACTGCAACTACCGCTTCATCTTGTCCAATAACACGCTGATGGAGTTGCTGTTCCATACGTAACAGCTTTTCTCTTTCACTTTCTAGCATTCGAGATACAGGGATGCCAGTCCAACGAGCTAAGATTTCAGCAATTTCGACATCTGTTACTTTATTACGTAACAGTTTCATGCTTTTGCCTTCAGCTTTGGTTGCCGCTTCAAGCTGTTTCTCTAATTCTGGAATTTTACCGTATTGCAATTCGGACATTTTTGCCAAATCACCCATACGGCGTGCTTTTTCCATCTCGATACGTGTATTTTCAAGTTCAGCTTTAATATGCTGAGTACCTGTTAATGATGCTTTTTCAGCTTTCCATTCTTCTTCTAACGCAGAGTACTCACGTTCTTTCTCTGCGAGCTCTTCTTCTAACATCTCAAGACGTTTTTTACTTGCATCATCCGATTCTTTTTTCAGCGCTTGCTGTTCAAGTTTGAGCTGAATAATACGGCGTTCCAGCCTATCTAAGGATTCAGGTTTCGAATCCATTTGCATACGTAAACTTGCACCCGCTTCATCAATTAAATCAATCGCTTTGTCAGGTAACATACGGTCAGTAATATAGCGATGCGATAACGTTGCCGCTGCCACAATCGCAGGGTCAGTTATTTGCACGTGGTGATGCAGTTCATAACGTTCTTTTAAACCACGTAAAATAGCAATTGTGTCTTCAACGGATGGCTCAGCCACATACACTTTTTGGAAACGACGCTCTAATGCAGGGTCTTTCTCAATGTATTGGCGATACTCATCCAATGTGGTAGCGCCAACACAGTGTAATTCACCGCGAGCCAACGCAGGTTTTAACATGTTACCCGCATCCATCGCACCATCTGCTTTACCTGCACCAACCATGGTGTGTAATTCATCAATAAACAGAATGACGTTACCTTCCTGTTTGGCAAGATCATTTAGAACAGCTTTCAGACGCTCTTCAAACTCACCACGATATTTCGCACCCGCAATCAGCGCCCCCATATCAAGGGATAATACACGTTTGTTTTTTAACCCTTCTGGAATTTCACCATTAACAATACGTTGTGCTAACCCTTCAACAATTGCTGTTTTACCTACACCTGGTTCACCAATCAGCACAGGGTTATTTTTAGTACGACGTTGCAGTACTTGAATGGTCCGACGTATTTCTTCATCTCGACCAATTACTGGGTCTAATTTGCCTTGCTCTGCACGTTCAGTTAAATCAACCGTATATTTTTTCAAGGCTTGGCGCTGGTCTTCAGCGCTTTGGTCATTCACTTTTTCTCCACCACGCATCTGTTCTATTGCCTTTTTTAAATTATCTTTATTAACACCTGCTGCTTTGAGCATGTCTGCTAATGTCGTATTGGCTTCTAAAGCGGCGACAAGAAATAATTCTGAGGAGATAAATTCATCTCCGTGCTTTTGTGCCAACTGATCACATAAATTCAAATGACGCATTAAGTCACTTGATGGTTGAACATCTCCCGCAACACCTTGCACTTGAGGTAAACGCCCTAATGCATCTTCGACTTTTTGCTGGAATTGTACGGCATTCACGCCTAACGTCGTCAGCAATGGACGAACTGTGCCACCCTCTTGATTAAACAGGGCACTTAATAGATGAATAGGTTCAATAAACTGGTTTTCGCGCCCAAGGGCTAGTGATTGGGCGTCAGCGAGAGCTTGCTGGAATTTATTAGTTAAACGGTCCAGACGCATAACACCTCCAATAAATGAGATTAAATTTGCTACTGGATACTAGATGAGGTCAGTTTTTAAATATTCAAGTTTTGCAAGGAATTATTTTTGATATATCCGTTAATTTAGAACAAAACCCCAATACTAGGTATTTATCCATATCAATGAAGCCATCCTGCCGGTTTTTCCTTCCCTTCGATAGGAAAAAAATCTGTTTTCATCTGTTACTGTACAAAAATCACCACCATAGACCTTCGTTACGCCAGCAGCCCGTAGTTTTTTACGTGCTAATAAATAAATGTCAGCGAGATATTTATCATTATAAGAAACAAAAGCAGAGGCTAAATCAGATGATTGATTAACAAAAGCCTCTTTGACTTCCTTACCGACTTCAAATTTCTCAGCACCAATAGCGGGGCCAAGCCAAGCGATAATTTCATTTGCAGGGCTAATAAATTGATTGATTGTATTTTCAAGAACCCCATGACATAGCCCGCGCCACCCTGCGTGGGCTGCTGCCACTTCCGTTCCTGCTTGATTAGTCAATAACACAGGCAAGCAATCCGCAGTCATAATGGCACAAACTTGGCCAACCTGATTACTGTACACGGCGTCCGCTTGCCTATTATGAATTTTATCACCAACAAGCTGAAGCACATCCGTTCCATGAACTTGCTCAAGCCAAACTGGTTGTTGTGGTAGCTGAGCAAGCGCCTCAAGGCGTTGACGATTTTCACTGACGGCATTGGGTATATCCCCAACATGATCACCTAGATTCAAGCTATCAAAAGGTGGCAGGCTCACACCACCCACTCGAGTTGTACTACAGCTAGCTATGTTTTTAGGTTGCGGCCAATCAGGGAAAATCAATGTATTCATTACCAGTCCATATCGTCTTTATGCAGTTCAGTGTCTGCTTTTAGAGCTTCTATAAGCTTAACCATATCATCAGGTAACGGTGCATGCCACTCCATTTGAATACCTGAGATTGGGTGATATAAGCGTAACATGGTGGCATGCAGTGCTTGCCTATCAAAATTACGCATGACCTCTAAAAATTCTTCAGTCGCCCCTTTTAGTGGACGCGGGCGGCCACCGTATAAAGGATCACCAATTAATGGATGATTGATATGAGCCATATGAACACGAATTTGGTGAGTTCTGCCCGTTTCCAGACGTAAACGTAAACGAGTATGGGCTCTAAAGTGTTCCATCACACGATAATGCGTTACAGCGGGTTTGCCCATTGGGTGCACAGCCATATGGGTTCGTTTAGTTGGATGACGAGAGATAGGTTCTTCTACCATGCCACCCGCTGTCATACGGCCGACCGCAACCGCTTCATATTCACGCGTAATTTCTCTACGTTGCAATGCTTCTACAAGGTGTGTTTGAGCTGGAACTGTTTTTGCGACAACCATTAAGCCTGTCGTGTCTTTATCTAAACGATGAACAATACCTGCTCTCGGCACATCAGCAATTTCAGGATAACGATATAACAACGCATTAAGAATTGTACCGTCTGGATTTCCTGCTCCAGGGTGGACAACTAAATCACGCGGTTTATTAATAATTAGGATATCTTCATCTTCATAAATCACATTAAGTGGGATATCTTGTGGTTCCCAGCGATTATCTTCTTCAATGAGGGCGTCGATTAAAATTTGTTCGCTGCCAAAAACTTTTTCTTTTGGCTTATTGATAACTTTGCCATTAACCTGCACTCTATCAGCTAAAATCCATTCTTTTATGCGAGAACGTGAATAATCAGGGAACAATTCGGCCAAAGCCTGATCTAAACGTTGACCAAGCTGTGATTCAGCGATAGTTGCACTAAGTTGTACTTGTTGAGCCATAAATTAATCTACTTTTTGGTGTTTGTATTTTGACGGCAGTGCCGTTTCATTTAAAATATATGCTATTGTAACTCGAATTTTGCCGGGAGCCTTATGGATAGACTCCCTCGAAACACTCAGAGGATAACCTACACGTGATGATACGTATGAAAAATCTGGTGGCTGCAGCCACGTTGAGCCTGATTTTAGTCGGCTGTTCCAGCACTCCTGAAGTCAGCCCTGATAGCACCCCTGCTGAAATATATGCAACGGGTCAGCAAAAATTACAGGACGGCAATTTTAAAGCAGCGATTAAACAATTTGAAGCTCTTGATAACCGTTATCCATTTGGTCCATATGCTCAGCAGGTTCAATTAGACCTGATTTATGCATATTATAAATCAGCAGAGCTGCCAATGGCGATAGCCGCAATTGACCGTTTCATGCGTTTGAACCCAACTCATCCAAATATTGATTATGTCCTCTATATGCGAGGCTTAACCGCGATGGCTCTGGATGATAGCTTATTGCAAGGCCTCTTTGGTATTGACCGCTCAGACAGAGACCCACAGCATGCACGAGTTGCATTCAAAGATTTCAGTCAGTTAGTTCGCTACTATCCTAACAGCTTATACTCCAATGATGCGAGTAAACGATTAGTCTTCTTAAAAGACCGCTTAGCGAAATTCGACCTTTCTGTTGTCGAATACTACAACAAACGCGGTGCTTATGTCGCGGTTGTTAATCGTGTTCAACAAATGCTAAAAGACTACCCAGACACAGAAGCAACACGTAATGCCTTAGCATACATGGAAATTGCTTATAATGAGATGGGGCTAAACCAAGAAGCGAATAAAGTTGCGAGTATTATTGCTGCAAACCCACAATAATATCATCGTGCGATCTAAAACAGCAGCCAAGGCTGCTGTTTTTCTTTGCTAGCGGCGATTTAGTTGCTTGCTCATTTAGGGTACTAATTTTAACCCAAAAAAAGTTCCGGCTATTTACCGTTCCCCTAGCCAACCCAATCAGTGTCCCTTAATCCATTCATTTTGGCAATGCTTTTTCGCCCCTTTTTTATGTGAAATCACACTTCAGATAGCTGTTACTCTTCCCCTGAATGAGATGTGATCTACATCAATTTTTTCTTAGCAAGAACGGGTATTCTGAAATCAACAAAGACGGAAACAATGAGAGGTAACTATATGATAGTGAACATTACTAGCAAACAAATGGATATTACCCCAGCGATTCGTGAGCACATTGAGAGCCGTCTAACAAAACTCGATAAGTGGCAAGTATCTCTAATAAATACGCATGTCGTATTATCAAAAGAGCCACAAGGTTTTATGGTTGATGCCAACATAAAAACAGCGACAGGAAAATTGGTCGCAAGTGCCAAGCATGAAGATATGTACGTTGCAATTAATGAACTAATTAACAAACTCGAAAGACAACTTAATAAAGTGCAACATAAAGGAGAATCAAGAAGAGCATATAATAGTGTAAAAGAAGCGAATAATACTGTTACGTTATAATTTTATATTATCTATCAACTAATCTTGAACCTTATAAACGCGCTCACCATGGGCGCGTTTTTTTATGTTTATGATCCTTACCTATTGACTTCTTAGTGAGTATCGGGTTTATTTAAATTGAATCTGACTAAAGGTGTTCATATGAATCTTAATTTTGTTTTCTTTTTCTTCTTTAGCAACTCCTAATTGGGGGCTTTTGTCGTTCGAGAAAGAAAAGAAGACAAAATTAGAAAGCCCCCTCTAGGGGGCTTTTTTTATATCATGATATTAACAGGGTGGGCAGCATGGAAAACAGCACTAATTTATTAAAAGTAAGAGAGAAAATAAGTCAACTGGATAGTGAATTACTAAATCTTTTAGCAAAGCGCCGTGGTTATGCTGTTGAAGTCGCTGAAACAAAAATTGATGATAGCCGCCCTATTCGTGATAAAGACCGTGAGCGCCAGCTTCTTGATGTTTTAATCAACAAAGGCAAACCGCTAGGGCTTGATGGCTTTTATATCACTCGCCTATTCCAGATGATTATTGAGGACTCTGTTCTTACGCAACAGGCTATTTTACAAAAGCATTTAAATTTAACCCCTAGTGATACCGCGCGTTTCGCATTTTTAGGGCCGAAAGGTTCTTATTCACACATTGCGGCACGCCAGTACTCAGCCCGTCATTTTGACCAACTAGTTGAATGCAGTTGCCATAAATTCCAAGATATTTTTTCATTAGTTGAAAATGGGCAAGCGGAATATGGCATTTTACCAATAGAAAACACCAGTTCGGGCGCAATTAACGATGTTTACGATTTACTGCAAAATACATCATTATCAATCGTCGGAGAGATCCGGCTCCCAATTAACCATTGCCTCTTAACAACAGGAAATACCGATCTCAGCCAGATCAAAACCGTGTATAGCCACCCTCAGCCTTTCCAACAATGCAGCCAATACTTAGCGCAATTCCCACACTGGGAAATAAAATATTGTGATAGCACATCAACTGCAATGCAAATGGTCGCAGACCAAAACTCACCGAGTGTCGCGGCACTTGGAAGTGAAGCCGGTGGCGCCTTATACGATTTAAGCGTAATAGAGCATAATCTCGCTAATCAGCAAATTAACATGACACGCTTTATTGTTGTTGCACCACAACCAATTGAAGTCACTGAACAAGTACCGGCTAAAACAACACTGCTTCTGACCACTGGCCAACAAGCTGGTGCCTTAGTTGATGCATTAGTTATTTTGAAAAATAATAAGATAATCATGAGCAAGTTAGAATCACGCCCAATAAATGGAAAACCATGGGAAGAGATGTTTTATGTTGATGTGCATGCCAATTTACGTTCAGATAATATGCAACAAGCTTTAAGAGAGCTTTCAACAATTACTAGGTCAATTAAAATATTAGGCTGCTACCCATCCGAAAATGTGGTTCCTGTTGAACCTGAAAAAATTACGCCTTAATTAAAATATAATTAGGCTGCATTTTTTCAGTGCAGCCTACTAAACTGAAACTATGCTCTCACTTCAGGTTGATAATTCGAAGATTTGACTCTGAAATAATTGACTAGTTCCTTCAAATGGTACGCCTGTTCATTCAATGAGTCCGCTGCGACAACAGATTCCTCAACTAAACTCGCATTTTGTTGTGTGGTTAAATCAAGTTGCCCTACTGCACTATTGATTTGAGAAATTCCATCGCTTTGCTCACGACTAGCCTGCCCAATTTCACGTAGTAACGCATTCATCTCTTTTACACTATCAACCATGCCATGTATTTGCTGAGTCGCTTTTTCAACAAGTTCCATACCCTCTTGCGTTTGTGACGATGAGTTTTCAATCAACCCACGAATATCACTCGCTGAAGCCGCACTTTTTTGTGCTAATAATCTCACTTCTCCGGCAACAACGGCAAAGCCTCGCCCATGTTCACCGGCTCTTGCCGCTTCAACGGATGCATTCAATGCTAAGATGTTGGTTTGAAATGCAATTGAGTCTATTAGATTAATAATTTCTGTCATCTGTGATGATGATCCATTGATTGCACGCATTTTATTCGTTACTTGACTCATCATGTCGCCATTGTTTTGTACAATAATTGCCGCTTGGTCTGCAAGCATGCTAGCTTCATGAGTGTGCTCAGTCGTGTTTTGAACGGTTGAAGTTATTTGTTCCATTGAACTGGCCGTTTCTTCAACTGATGCAGCCTGTTCTTCGGTGCGCGCCGCCAGGTTTTGGTTCCCCGCGACAATTTGCCCTGCTGCTGCCGAAATACTTTCAGAACCTTGTTGAACCTCTTGAACGATTTCCAGCAAGTGCTCTTTCATATCATTAAGTGCATTTAACAATACACCCGTTTCATCTTTTGAGGTGACCTGAATATCTTTAGTCAGATCCCCATTTGCAATTGACTGCGCGAAATTAACCGCATTTTCCAATGGCCTTGTGATAATGTTCGTAATATACCAGCCCATTACGCAGCCCGCGCCAATACTCAAGATTGATAACACAGCTAGTAATAGTTTATTGTTTTCATAATCCGCATTCACTTTACGGCCAACCTCTTGCATTTCCAAATCTTGGATAGCCATTAGCGTTTGAATTTGATCACGATAATCACGTTGAATACTAGACGTTTTAGTCATCATTTCATCAATAGCAGCTTGGCGATTATTCTCTAATAAAAAGGTATTGATGCGAGTAATTGATGAATGAAACTGTTGGCGAATAACACGCAAATCAGCCAAGACTTCTTTAGAGCGATCATCTGTAACGTTATTTTCTAAGCTTTCCATCAATCCATTAATTTTTAATGTAATTTTAGCCAACTCTTCTCTGCGTTTATCACTACCACGATCATCAAGTAAAATTAGCTCTTGGATCCCTATAAAAGAATAAAAGTTATCCATCATTTGCCCTGCGGTAGAGGCAATAGGATAACTTTCATACAGGACTTGTTTCATGCCATCATTAGCTCGGTTCATATTGGCTAAAGAAAAAAGTGAACTTAGGATAATAAGCGCAACAAAACCACCAAATGCTACCGTTAACTTCATACTAATTTTGAGATTTTTAAAAGACATATATTTACCACGCTAACCATCATTTAATGAGTAGTGTTATCGGTAAAACAGGTGAAATCTTTATCATATAAATCGATCGATTTATAAATATTGATTTTAAAAATTGATTAATTTGAAATTAGATAGTGAATAAATTCAGTTTTTATCTGATTAGCATATTATTCGATAGAAATTATATAGATAAGTACAATTACCTATTTTAAATAAACATTCTTGGTGAGATTAACTGAAATAGAAGAACATAGAAGGTAACAAAAAATTAACAAGAAAATAAAGCCCTCTACCGCTATAAAACACGATAGAAGGCGGGATGATTATTTTCGATTATCGTTTGCTCGTTGCAGTAATGATTGGCTTTCTTTCATAAAATGATGGGCATCTTCACCGAACCACTGGCTAATTTGATTAAATTGGCGAATAAATTCCGCTTTATCTTTTTTCTCCAGTAGCGCTATTGAATCACCTAACAATTGATGATATCTGCGTATCAATTCAACATTTTCATTTGAAGACATAATAATGTCTGCATAGAGTTGAGGGTCTTGAGCAAACAGCCGCCCAACCATCGCGAGCTCTAAACGATAAATAGGCGATGATAAATCAAGTAATTGCTGTAAATCAATATTTTCCTCAGCAAGATTTCGCCCGTAAGTAAATGTTGTAAAGTGGCGTAATGCCTGAATAAAGCTCATGTTTTTATCATGCTCTTCGGCTGAGATTTCTTTCAAACGTGCCCCCCAAACTAATAACTGTTCAAGAAACCACTGATAAGACTCCGAGCCACGGCCATTACAGTAAGCAAATACTTGCTTTGCAACACTACCAATATCAGGACCAAACATCGGGTGAAGCCCAAGTACTGGCCCATCATGGGCCGCTAACATCGCTTCTAATGGCTGTTGCTTAATCGATGCGATATCCATCAAGACCGTGCTTTTATCCAGTTTAGGCAGCTGGTTGATGACTTGTACTGTCAAATGTATTGGTACACTAACCATCACGACGCTCGCACCAGCAACTATAGATTCTGCTTGTGCCCAGTCATCTTCGTTTAATGTCTTAACCTGATAGCCTGATAAATTAAGGAGACGGTGAAATAACCGCCCCATTTTCCCATCACCACCTACAATCACAATTGGGCCAGCTGATGGGTTCAGTGTTTTAAACCCTTTATCATTTTCACGTGCGTAAGATTCGCGCATGATCCGCCTTAGAATATCCTCTATCAGATCAGGTGGGATCCCCATACGCTCAGCTTCGGCGCGACGTGCTGCCAACATGCTTGTTTCTCGTTCAGGCACATAAATCGGTAAACCATGTAAGCTTTTCACTTCACCGACTTCAGCAACCAGTTGCAGCCTTTTTGCTAATAAATCTAATAACGATTTATCAACTTCATCAATTTGTTCCCGTAAATGGGATAACTCAACAGACATACCAATACCTTGATCAGCTCACTTTACTCAATTTTTGCGCACGTTGTTCAAGCACAGGCAACAATGCTTGATGTAATTTACGCAATACCGTTTCCGTCGTTTGCCAGTTAATGCAGGCATCTGTCACTGACACACCGTATTTCATTGTGTCACGGGCTTGTTCAGATGTTTGATTCCCTTCATTAATATGACTTTCTAGCATAATACCTGTAATTGATTCATTACCATTAATAATTTGTTCAATAATAGAATCAACAACTAATGGCTGACGGCGGTAATCTTTATTCGAGTTTCCATGGCTACAATCCACCATAAGGGACGGCTCTAAACCTGCTTTTTTCATTTCCGCTTCACAAGCCGTAATGTCTTCGGCACTGTAGTTAGGCGTTTTCCCACCACGTAAAATGACATGTCCGTTACTATTACCTTTGGTATGTAATAAACAAACTTGGCCAGATTGGTTAATTCCCATAAAACGGTGTGGCATCGCTGCTGCTTTTAACGCATTAATCGCTGTAGATAAACTCCCATCGGTTCCATTTTTGAAACCAACAGGCATAGATAAACCAGATGCCATTTCACGGTGGGTCTGTGACTCAGTCGTTCTTGCACCAATGGCTGACCAACTGAATAAATCCCCTAAGTATTGAGGATTGTTAGGATCCAATGCTTCTGTCGCTAATGGCAGCCCCATATTCACTAAATTGGTCAACAAATCACGAGCAATATGTAGGCCTTTTTCCATTTCAAAAGAACCATCCATAAATGGATCACTAATCAAACCTTTCCAACCTACGGTTGTACGAGGTTTTTCAAAATACACACGCATCACAATATATAAACTATCACTTAATTCTTCGGCTAATACTTTCAGGCGCTCACCATATTCAATAGCAGCATCCACATCATGAATTGAGCAAGGGCCGCATACCACGAGTAAGCGAGGGTCGCGTTGATGAATAATGTCAGCAATCACTTGGCGCGATGTCGCAATGGCATGCAGGTTGCTGCGACTCAGCGGATATTTCTCTTTCAGACTCTCAGGAGTGATTAATACCTGCTCGTCTTGAATATTCACGTTGTTGAGTACATCTTTTTGCATGATCATTTTTTACCTACTTATTAGCTTATATTTGCTTAGTTTATTATTTACGTATTGTGTTTGGGTGTATGAGTAATAACATACCATGCATCGTAAACAATTCAATCCATTTATGTAAAATATTTCCACTACTGTATTTAATTATTTACACTACCATAATAAATTGAATAAATTACAATTTTACATTAATTTAACATTAAAATAATTTAATAGACCAAAGAAAAACAAGCAATCTGTAAGTATTTATTTACAGATAAGCATAAGTTATCAGCTATATTCTAAATAGTTCGAGTTGTAGCAAGGCGGCAAAGTGAGGACATCGCAGGGAGCATACACAAGTATGTGACCTGTGGGGCTGAACGCAGCCAACACGGCTACAACTTGAAATATGACGAATATAGGTATGTGACCTGAGAAGCTGAGTGCTACCAACACGGCTACAATTTGAATTATGAAGAATATAGTGACGAATATAAAAAGGCCCGCAAATGCGGGCCTCTCTCATAACATAACTTTCGGATGTAGCGAAAGCGTATTACTTGGCGTTCAGACGCTCTTTTATACGAGCTGCCTTACCAGAACGCTCACGCAGGTAGTACAGTTTAGATCTGCGAACAGCACCACGACGTTTAACAGCAATGCTATCTACGACTGGAGAGTGAGTTTGGAATACACGCTCAACACCTTCGCCGTTAGAAATTTTACGAACAGTGAATGCAGAGTGCAGACCGCGGTTACGAATAGCGATAACCACGCCCTCGAATGCCTGCAGACGTTTTTTAGAGCCTTCTACGACCCATACCTTAACTTCCACGGTGTCACCCTGACGGAATGAAGGTACGTCCTGCTTCATTTGCTCTTGTTCAAGTTGTTTAATAATGTTGCTCATAATAACTCTCTTACCCTAGGTAAACTGATATGTTTAGACAATTAATTGTCTGGATTCATTTGTTGCTCAGACTGATATTCCAGTTGGAATTCAGCCAGCAACATCCTCTGCTCGTCAGTCAGAGCTAGGCTTTCCAGAAGCTCAGGTCTTCTAAGCCAGGTACGGCCGAGTGATTGTTTCATGCGCCAGCTATCTATTTTAGCGTGGTTTCCTGAAAGTAAAACATCAGGAACTTGCATGCCATCTAACACTTCAGGGCGGGTATAGTGCGGACAATCTAACAAACCATCTGCAAAAGAGTCTTCTTGAGCAGAAGCTTGATGACCAAGTACTCCCGGTATAAACCGTGAAACTGAGTCAATCAACACCATCGCGGGAAGTTCCCCGCCACTGAGAACGTAATCACCGATTGACCATTCTTCGTCAACTTCGGTTTGAATGATACGCTCATCAATGCCTTCATAGCGGCCACAAACAAGAATCAATTTCTCATTGGTTGCCAGCTCGCAAACACCGTCTTGACTAAGTTTGCGCCCTTGCGGTGAAAGATAAATAACCTTTGCACCCTCACCAGCCTCAGTTCTTGCTGCGTTGATTGCATCCTTAAGCGGTTGCACCATCATCAGCATGCCTGGACCACCACCATAGGGGCGATCATCAACAGTTTTGTGCTTATCGTGAGTAAAATCTCGCGGATTCCAGCACTCAAATGTTAGCAGGCCATTTTTCACTGCCCGACCAGTTACCCCGTACTCGGTTATTGCGCGGAACATTTCGGGAAACAGGCTAATTACACCAATCCACATAATTTCGTCCCACTTATCAAAACCGTTCAACCGGAGATTTAAAAACCAGGATCCCAATCCACTTCAATAAGTTTGGCATCGAGATCGACTTTCTTGATAACCTGCCCATCAAGAAACGGAACCAACCGCTCCTTGATGCCAAATGCATCTTTTAAATTCGCCTTAATGACCAGCACATCATTTGAACCGGTCTCCATCATGTCAGTGATGGTACCAAGGTCATAGCCTTGTAACGTCACTACTTGGCAGCCCATCAGGTCTTTCCAGTAGTATTCGTTTTCTAACTCAGGAAGTTGGGTTGAATCAACCGCAATTTCAAAGTTAGTCAAAAGCGCGGCTGCATCGCGGTCATCGACCCCGTTCAGCTTGACAATGATATCCTTGTTATGATGTTTCCAATCTTCAATTTCAATGTGTTGCCATTGACCTGAACGTTGGATAAACCAAGGCTGATACTCAAAAATACTTTCAGCATGTTCGGTGGACGAAAAAACTTTGAGCCAACCACGAATACCGTATGCCGCACCTAATTTCCCCAATACAATTGGGTTTTCAGGTGGCTGTAGTTTAGTTTGCTTGCTCATTGTTACCACCGCGACAGATTAAGCTGCTTTCTTAGCTTGTTTGACCAGTTGTGCAACACGGTCAGAAATAGTTGCGCCTAAGCCAACCCAGTGCTCAACACGGTCCAGGTCTAAACGCAGTTCTTCTGCTTGACCTGCAGCGATCGGGTTGAAGAAACCGATACGCTCAATGAAACGACCGTCACGCGCATTGCGGCTATCAGTCACAACGATTTGGTAGAACGGACGTTTTTTAGCGCCGCCACGAGATAAACGAATTGTTACCATAACATCCTCATTAGTTAACAAAACAACCAGACTCCATCGAGGGATAGAGTCCGGCTGTCATATAAAAAGCCCGAAAAGTTTACTCACTTTGACGCAAAAATCAATCAAAAGTGCGTTTTGTTTGAGGCTTTATTGCTTAACGCCCCGGAAAACCCGGTGGCATCATACCCTTCATGCCGCGCATCATCTTGGCTAGACCGCCTTTTTTCATTTTCTTCATCATGCGTTGCATGTCATCAAATTGTTTTAAGAGGCGATTAACTTCTTGCACGGTAGTTCCCGAACCTGCCGCAATACGACGTTTTCGCGAACCTTTAATAATTTCCGGTTTTTCACGTTCTTTACGTGTCATGGAATTAATCATCGCTTCCATACGAACGGTGATTTTATCATCCATTTGGGACTTAACGGCATCCGGTAACTGAGACATCCCGGGCATTTTGCTCATCATGCTCGCCATACCGCCCATATTACGCATTTGCTTTAATTGACTTAAAAAGTCATTTAAATCAAAGCCATCCCCTGTTTTAAGTTTTTTAGCCAGCTTTTCAGCTTCATCGCGGTCAACTTTATGCTCAATCTCTTCAATCAGAGAAATTACATCACCCATACCAAGGATACGAGACGCGACGCGCTCTGGATGGAATGGTTCTAAGGCGTCAGTTTTTTCACCAACCCCTAGAAATTTAATGGGTTTGCCTGTAATTGCGCGAATAGAAAGCGCCGCACCGCCTCGCGCATCACCATCGACCTTGGTCAACACAACCCCAGTCAGTGGCAAGGCTTCATTAAACGCTTTCGCTGTGTTTGCCGCATCCTGTCCTGTCATCGCATCGACGACGAATAAGGTTTCAACTGGCTTAATAATGCGGTGAACTTCTTGGATTTCTTCCATCATCGCTTCGTCGACGTGCAAGCGACCCGCGGTATCTACTAACAGCACATCGTAGAATTGCAATTGTGCATGTTTTAATGCTTTTTGAACAATTACAGCGGGTTTTTCTTGTACTTCTGAAGGGAAAAAGTCAATTCCAACACTTTCAGCTAATGTCTCTAATTGTTTAATCGCTGCAGGGCGATAAACGTCAGCAGAGACAACTAATACTTTTTTCTTTTGCTTTTCTTTTAAGAGCTTACCTAATTTTGCAACACTGGTCGTTTTACCGGCACCTTGCAAACCTGCCATTAAAACGACAGCAGGAGGTTGTGCGGATAAATTAAGTTGGTGGTTTTCGTCCCCCATCGCCCTAGTCAGTTCATTTTGAACTATTTTAATGAACTCTTGGCCGGGTGTTAGACTTTTATTGACATCTTGCCCAACGGCATTTTCTTTAACTTTTTGAATGAATTCACGGACAACTGGCAAAGCAACGTCAGCTTCCAGCAAGGCCATGCGAACTTCGCGTAGTGTTTCTTTAATATTTTCATCAGTTAGACGCCCACGCCCACTGATATTGCGCAACGTGCGCGATAGTCTGTCAGTTAAATTATCAAACATATGTCTTAGCTCAATTCTGTTGATGGGCCGATGTCAGCCTGATCTGGTTGCTAATACAGATAATTTCAAGTGCGTGTTACCTAACAACTTGAATTATAAGCATCAATACCTTCACAATGATGAAGGGAAACCAACACTAAAAATAATCGCGGCAAAATAATGCCCCATTGTAACATGCCCGCAGTTTTTTCGCTGCCCCCTGTTTGAAACAGATGATACAGGTTATTATGGCATGAATTTAATAATACAAACCAAACAGTAGGCGCATGAAGTGCTATCAGCAATGAATATATTGTGATTGGCCTGTCCAATAGTTGGAGCCTACACTCGTACAAGTTATACTATGAATAACTTTCCACTAAAAATGATTAACGACACTATACTATGCCCGTATTTGCAGTCATAGCAGTTTGTACATACATGGTCAGTCTGTTACTGATCGTCCCTGGCCAAGTGCGTAAACAGCCGTTCTACCGCCACCTCGCGCTTTTTCTTGCCGTTGTTGCGTTAGTAACTCACGCTATTACATTGAAATTTTTGATTTTCAGTGAAGCCGAGGGACAAAACCTCACTCTGTTGAATTTAGGCTCAACAGTGAGCTTACTCATGTGTGTGATTATGACTGTTGTCGCTTACTGGGGAAAAGCTTGGTACTTAACGCCTATAGTCTATAGTTTTGCCATTATTAACTTGATGCTGTCAACGCTAATGCCTGGTGAGTTTATTACGCATCTTGAAGCTCGAGTACCACTTTTTGTTCATATTGGTCTAGCTTTGTTGAGCTATGCGACACTCCTTATTGCGGCTTTATATGCATTACAAGTGGCTTTAATTGACCATCAGCTAAAGAACAAAACCTTAAAATTTAGTCCAGATATGCCACCCATGATGGTAATTGAACGTAAAATGTTCCACATCACTCAAGTTGGGGTCATTTTGCTGACTCTGACCTTGTGTACTGGCTTTATTTATATGGATAATATTTTTGATAAAGAAAATATCCATAAATCGGTATTATCCGTCATTGCATGGTTTGTTTATATCACTCTACTTTGGGGACATTTCCATGGAGGATGGCGAGGTAAGCGCGTCCTATTTTTCCATGTTGGTGGCTCAATCATCTTAACAATGGCTTTTTTTGGTAACCGTTTAATACAGGAGTTTATGGTATTTTGACGCAAATAAAGCCACGACTTTCACAATATAAGGAAACTTGTTTTGGATGATGTGTCCACGAGTACGCTAATCATCATATTGATTGTTTTAATTTTTATGTCAGCCTATTTCTCTGCATCAGAAACAGGGATGATGACGCTAAACCGTTATCGGTTAAAACATTTAGCAAAACAAGGTAATCGCTCAGCGATCCGCGTTGAAAAACTTCTTAAACACCCTGATAAGCTGTTAAGCCTAGTCCTTATTGGTAATAACTTAATCAACATAGTCGCTTCCGCATTAGCGACCATCATTGGTATGCGACTATATGGGAATGCAGGTGTAGCTATGGCTACAGGGATCCTGACTTTTGTGATCCTCATTTTTGCCGAAGTCATGCCAAAAACACTGGCAGCGCTGTACCCTGAAAAAATCGCATTTCCAAGTAGTTACCTCTTAAAACCATTACAAGTAGTCATGATGCCTATTGTTTGGGCATTTAATACTATTTCAGCCCTACTGTTACGCTGCATTGGGGTGAAGTCACTAACCGCAAGAACTGATGCGGTTAATAAGGAAGAGCTACGCACCATTGTTAACGAATCAAAGCATAAAATTAGCCGCCGAAATCAAGACATGTTGATTTCAATTTTAGACTTAGACAAAGTCACTGTTGGCGATATTATGCTGCCAAGGAATGAGATTGTTGGTATTGATGTCAATGATGACTGGAAATCAATCATTCGGCAGCTCACGCACTCCCCTCATGGCCGCATTGTGCTTTATCGCGACTCACTTGATGACTCTATTGGCATTTTACGCGTCCGTGAAGCATACCGTCTTATGATGGAAAAACGTGAGTTTAATAAGCAAAACCTAATTAAAGCTGCAGATAACATTTATTTTATTCCTAACAGTACACCATTAAATGTTCAGTTAGTTAACTTCCAGCACAATAAAGAAAAACTTGGGATCATTGTTGATGAATACGGTGAAATTCAAGGCCTTATCACTGTCGAAGATATATTAGAAGAGATAGTGGGTGACTTCACAACCTCGATGTCGCCATCTTTAGCCGAAGAAGTCTTGCCACAAAGTGATGGAAGCGTTCTTGTAGACGGTTCTGCTAATATTCGTGAGCTGAATAAGGCTTTTGATTGGAATCTCCCCATAGATGGCCCTAGGACGGTTAATGGCATGGTTTTAGAGGTCATTGGTGATATTCCACAGCTTGAAGAGCAAATCGTGGTGGGGCATTACCTTATCGAGGTATTAGCGATGAATGAAAATATCGTTAAACAGGTTAGGATCACACCTCTTACATTCAGTTCTCAAGTCCCCGACCTTTGATTTGGTCATAAACTTGCAATTTAATTCTCATATAAAATAAAAAGAGCCTTAATTGGCTCTTTTTATAGAGAATATTTGATAAAAACTAAACGTGTAGCTGTTCAAGTTTCTCTGCAGGTAATGCTAATTCATCATTTTTATTGATACCAATTTCTGATGCAAGAACATTACGTGCAATTTGCTGGGCTTCTTCCAGTGAGTGCATTTTGTATGTACCGCACTGATAGACATTCAATTCAGGGATCTTGTTTTGGTCTTTCACTTGCAAAACATCTTCCATTGCCGCTTTCCATGCATTAGCAACACGCAGTTCATCTGGCTGGCCAATAAGGCTCATATAAAAACCAGTACGGCACCCCATTGGTGAAATATCAATAATTTCAACACCATTTCCGTTGAGGTGATCACGCATAAAGCCTGCAAAAAGGTGCTCTAAAGTATGCGTCCCTTTTTCTGTCATGGCTTCTTCATTTGGTACAGTAAAACGCAAATCAAAA
Source organism: Providencia sp. PROV182 (assembly GCF_028480325.1). NCBI lineage: Bacteria > Pseudomonadati > Pseudomonadota > Gammaproteobacteria > Enterobacterales > Morganellaceae > Providencia > Providencia sp. PROV182. The sequence goes on from NZ_JAMPOL010000011.1 coordinate 18,719, forward strand.
ACTGTGATGGTATCACCGCTTGGTGTTTTCATGGTTTTTGCCACACGTACAGCAGGTGCTGACATGCGAGTATGATCGACAGTAAAGCTATCTAATAATGGCATTTCGTGACCTCCTCGAAAATAAAAAATATTTTCTAAAATAAATGAAACTATTTTGAAAATACAGAGTCTGAATTATTGAAAGACGCGCAATTTGTTATCATCCCTAATTCTCTAAGAGATTTTTTTTGGCCACCTAGAGTGGCCATTTCTTTTAGCGTCCTGCATGAATGCGTAGATAGTCCTCAAAGCTTTCGCTCTCACTTTGTTCCATCTTCGCTTGCTTCGCTATTGAAGCTAATCGTGCTTGCTCAAATTGCTCTTCAGTTATCACTTCATACGGCTCGTTCACTAACTGTTCAAAATATTTTTCAGCTAATTCTAACCCGTAACCACCAATACCTTTTTCTAACATTTCATCCATAACAAGCGCTGAATATGTAAGAGTTGGGTCTTTAAACATAGCAACAAATTGGTGACAAACTTCTTGATATTTTGCATCGCAACAAGTGTCTAGCACTTCAGCCACACGGATCAAGTCATTAAATAATTGCTGCCCAACGTCAACTAATGGTTTAACTTCGCTGCCACAACCGAAACCAATGACTTGGCCTGGTTTACGACCTTCAAGAATGACACGATTCCAGTTTTGACGGCAACAGTCTAATTCCTGAGCATTCATTTCAGGTGCATCAGCAAGTACACACCATATTAAGAATAGATCAACAAAACGAGCTTGCGTTTCATTAACGCCTATCGCACTAAATGGATTGATATCAAGTGAACGGACTTCAATGTACTCAATACCACCACGTAATAATGCGTCAGAAGGTGATTCATTGCCTTTAGGAACGCGTTTGGGCCGTATTGGGGCATAGAGCTCATTTTCAATCTGCAGCACATTCGTATTTAGTTGAATATATTTGCCGTCTTTTTTTACACCCAGTTTTTCAAATTCAGCTGAAGGCTTATGGATGGCTTTTTTCAGGTTCTCTACATATTCATCCAATTTATTGAATGTGATGTTTAAATCACTTTGTGATTTATTTGTATAACCTAAGTCACTCATGCGTAATGATGTCGCATAAGGCAAGTAATACGTACCACAGTCTGTTTTATCAAATGATAGCGTCGTATCCCTATCTTTCAAAAAAGAGCCGCAAATAGCTGGAGATGCGCCAAATAGATAAGGAATAACCCAACCAAAGCGGTAGTAATTTCTAATTAGACGTAAATAGCCTTCAGAAATTTTTTCTTTACCGCTTTCTTCGTCTTCAATACCCGCCCATGCTTGCCAAAATTCAATCGGCAAAGAGAAGTTATAATGCACCCCTGCTATCGTTTGCATCAAAGCACCATAACGATTTTTAAGGCCTTCACGGTACAGCGTTTTAAACTGCCCCACATTAGAAGAGCCGTACTGCGCAAGAGTGATTTTATCTTCACTTTCAATAAAGCATGGCATACTCAGCGGCCACATTCTTTCATCTTGAAGGTGACGAGCTGTATAGCGGTGTAAATCTCGCAAAAAAGCCAAATTATGGCTAATGCTTTTATCTACAGGAGTAATAAATTCGAGTAAGGACTCCGCAAAATCTGTCGTGATCCATTTATGTGTTAAAGCTTTTCCCAGCCCTTCTGGATGCAAGGTCTCTGCAATTGCGCCTGTGGGGGTTACACGCAATGTTTCACGCTCAATACCACGTTGAATACCATTAAGTGTTTCTGGGTGCGCCTCTAACCATGAGAGCGCTTTCGATACGTCCGGGATCAAGTCGACCTCCCGCCTGTGATGTTAATTTATTTTATTAAGGCAATTACTTTAGCTTAAATCACATAAATTGTCGCTGTCTAGATGTGTGGTTTATGAGGGAATAAATCAAAGAGGTATAGAAAATACGATTTAATTAATTTTATGAATGGTAATTTTAGGCAAAAAAAAACTCCTCAAATGAGGAGTTTCTTAAAGATGGTGCATCCGGGAGGATTCGAACCTCCGACCGCTCGGTTCGTAGCCGAGTACTCTATCCAGCTGAGCTACGGATGCAAAATTCATTCGATTTGAAATCGATACATTCTCAATAACTTTTCTGAGTTAAATTAAAAGGTATTATTGATATGCTAAATTATTAGCTAAGAGATGGTGCATCCGGGAGGATTCGAACCTCCGACCGCTCGGTTCGTAGCCGAGTACTCTATCCAGCTGAGCTACGGATGCATACTTAATGCAAGATGTGCTGCTCTCTCAAACTTCTTTATCAACTTCTACTTCTATAAATCAACTTCTTAGTTACTGCTTTGTTTGGTTGCTAAAACCAAAACAAAACCCCATCAGATTCTCTCATAGGGTTAAATATGGTGCATCCGGGAGGATTCGAACCTCCGACCGCTCGGTTCGTAGCCGAGTACTCTATCCAGCTGAGCTACGGATGCATAATCTAAAATGGCGGTGAGGGAGGGATTCGAACCCTCGATGCAGCTTTTGACCGCATACTCCCTTAGCAGGGGAGCGCCTTCAGCCTCTCGGCCACCTCACCATATTTTAGTTACACACGATTTGTTTTTTCAAACATCTCGTTGCTGTGTGGCGCACATATTACTTTCCTAGACTTAGAAGTCAAACAATTTTTCCAAACTTTTTGCATTCCGTTGTCTGTTTGCACATTTCACAAGCAAGATGCTTAGTTTAACACCGAAAAAGATATTTTTCAGCCCTTATGGCACTAACTTTATAATCAAAAATACAGAAAAAAAATTATTCTATAAGTGAATAAAAATAAGCTCACTGGATTGATTAGCCTATATTTCATACAAAGGAAAACAAGATTTTGTAAAAGAGAACCGAAGACTAAACAATAAAATGAGTTTGATGCTAGAGAATTATAAAAACGAAAGGATATTTATTAGAAATAATGCGAGTAAGACAAGCGCCCATTCTTGCTGTGTGATCAATCATTGGACGCTTATTCATTATTATTGATTATCTGGTTGAGTCTTTTCAGCCTGGATCCGTTGATAAATTTCTTCACGGTGAACAGAAACTTCTTTTGGGGCATTAACACCAATACGAACTTGGTTGCCTTTGACACCCAATACAGTAACTGTTACCTCATCGCCTATCATGAGTGTTTCACCAACTCGACGAGTCAGAATAAGCATTCTTTGCTCCTTGAAATATTAAAAGAGTCGGGTCTCTAGGTATCCCCGCTATTGTCCATCACACACCGTGAAAACGTAAAGCAATGACATTCACCTAAAGCATTGATGCCATCAATACAAGCATTCTAATTATTTACAAGCAAAATATAGCACTACAAACGATACATTAACAATGCCGCAACAGATTAAAGTTGCCTCATATTTTAATGAGGCAACTTTGTAAGTGCTTACAGACGCGCTTCAACCCATTCTTCGACACTTGCCATAGCAGCAGGTAATGCGCTAACGTCAGTACCTCCCGCTTGAGCCATGTCTGGGCGACCGCCACCTTTACCACCTACCTGACTTGCAATATAGGAAATTAAGTCCCCTGCTTTAACTTTAGCAGTCAAATCATTAGTTACCCCAACGATCATACTGACTTTATCACCACTTGTTGTTGAAAGCACGATAATCGCTGATTTCAACTGATTTTTAAGGTCATCAACCATAGTTCTCAACAACTTAGGATCAGTATCCGCTAATTGAGTGACTAATAATTTGATGCCTTTCACGTCTTTCGCTTTGCTACTTAGTGAAGCACTTTCTTGAGATGCTTGTTGATCTTTTAGTTGCACAATTTCTTTCTCGAGTTGGCGAGATTTGTCTAACGCCGCTTTTACTTTCTCGACAAGACTATTAATATCACCTTTCACTAAGTGTGCAATTGCTGAAAGTTGCTCTGACTGATTGTGAATGCTTTCAATCGCCATTGAGCCTGTAGTCGCTTCAATACGACGAACACCTGCAGCCGTACCAGATTCACTCAAGATACGGAATAAACCAATATCTCCTGTACGACGCGCATGTGTACCACCACATAACTCGATAGAAAAATCACCCATACTCAGAACACGTACACGTTCCTCATATTTTTCACCGAATAATGCCATAGCACCTTTTGCTTTAGCGCCTTCTAAATCCATCAGTTCAGTTTCAATTTCTGAGTTTTTACGGATTTGTGCATTCACAATATCTTCTACTTGACGTAGTTGCTCTTGTGTCATCGCTTCAAAATGAGAGAAGTCAAAACGCAAGTATTTGTCATTAACCAATGAACCCTTTTGAGAAACATGGTCGCCTAATACTTGGCGTAATGCCGCATGCAGTAAGTGTGTTGCTGAGTGATTTAAACGGATCGCATCACGTCTAGCGCTATCCACAACAGCGGTAATTCTATGGTTAACAACCAGTGAACCCGCCTCTACCTTACCAATATGCCCAATTGCTTGACCATATTTTTGTGTATCAGTGACTTTAAAGCTCGCATTGTCATTATTTAAGTAACCAGTATCACCGACTTGCCCACCAGACTCTGCATAAAATGCCGTTTTATCTAGTATAACTAAGCCTTCTTCACCCGCATTCAAACTGTCTACAGGTTGGCCATCTTTATATAATGCAGTAATAGTGGCTTGTTGCTCATCATATTGATAACCGGAGAATTCACTACGCTTATCAACTTTAATTAAAGAGTTATAATCCGCACCAAAACCACTGGATTCGCGCGCACGACGACGCTGGTCTTCCATCGCCCGCTCAAAACCTTCTTCGTCGACTTTAATATTGCGCTCGCGGCAAACATCTGCCGTTAAATCGATTGGGAAGCCATAGGTGTCATATAAGCGGAATGCCGCTTCACCATCCAGAGTATCCCCTTTCAGTGAAGCAAGTTCTTCATCTAATAATTGAAGACCGCGTTCTAACGTGCGTGCAAATTGCTCTTCTTCGGTCTTGAGAACTTTTTCAACCATAGCTTGCTGGCGTGCAAGTTCATCGGCCGCAGGCCCCATGACTTTAATCAATGGCGCGACTAATTTGTAGAAGAAAGTGTCTTTGGCACCAAGCATATAACCGTGACGAACAGCACGTCGAATAATACGACGCAGAACATAACCACGACCTTCATTTGATGGAATAACACCATCACTGACAAGGAATGCACAAGAACGAATGTGGTCAGCAATAACGCGTAATGATTTGTTCTCTAAATCCGTCGCACCTGTTGCTTTAGCTGCCGCAGCAATAAGGTCACGGAAGATATCAATTTCATAGTTTGAATTAACGTGCTGCAATACCGCAGAAATACGCTCTAAGCCCATTCCTGTGTCAACTGAAGGTTTTGGTAGAGGCTCCATTGTCCCGTCAGACTGACGGTTAAATTGCATGAAGACTAAATTCCAAATTTCAATATAGCGGTCACCGTCTTCTTCTGGGCTTCCTGGAGGGCCACCCCATATATGGTCACCGTGATCATAGAAAATCTCGGTACATGGACCACAAGGACCGGTATCACCCATTTGCCAGAAGTTATCTGACGCATATGGTGCGCCTTTGTTATCACCAATACGAATAATACGCTCAACTGGAATACCAATTTCTTTATTCCAGATATCATAAGCTTCATCGTCAGTTGCGTAAACGGTTACCCACAACCTTTCTTTTGGTAAGTTAAACCATTCTTCGCTAGTCAATAATTCCCAAGCAAAACGGATAGCGTCATGCTTAAAGTAATCGCCAAAGCTAAAATTGCCTAACATTTCAAAAAATGTATGGTGGCGGGCGGTATAGCCCACATTTTCTAAGTCGTTATGTTTACCACCTGCACGCACACAGCGTTGCGCGGTTGTCGCTCGGGAATATGCTCTTTTATCCAGACCAAGAAATACATCTTTGAACTGGTTCATCCCTGCGTTTGTGAACAATAGTGTAGGGTCATTATTTGGCACTAGTGAACTACTAGAGACCACTTGATGACCTTTTGTATGAAAAAAGTCGAGAAACGCTTGACGGATCTCAGCGGTGCTTTTACTCATATTTATCCCGATATCAAGCTGGAAACAGAATTACGAATTGTTGAGATGGAATGTAACATCACCTCTAATCAACTCTCCGATTAAAAAGTGACTGATAAGATAAAGTCTCTTTGTGCAGAAGTAAAATATAGATACATCCATTCGCAGCTTTCATTGTAAAGCGTCTAGATATTTTCTGAAAGTATGTTTATACCTTGCACTGGTGTATTTTTCCACAGAAAAACTGTTCAATAAACTATTAATGTAATAGGTTAAAAATAAAATAGGCGCCACCACATCAGCGGAGCGCCTATAATTTACTTATTAATCAATTAATTAGATTAAAATTAAAATTCTTCTGGTGTTTCTTCTTCATCAGCATCACTGATAAAGTCTGTTGCTGCACTACTAAATTCACCAGTGTGATTCAATAACATTTCACGCAGTTTGGTATCAATTTCTTGAGCGACTTCAGGGTGCTCTTTTAAATAATTTGTTGAGTTAGCTTTACCTTGGCCAATTTTATCGCCGTTATAACTATACCAAGCCCCTGCTTTTTCAATTAACTTATGTTTTACACCTAAGTCAATTAGCTCGCCGAAGGTATTAATACCTTCACCATACAAAATTTGGAATTCAGCTTGTTTGAACGGTGCTGCAACTTTGTTTTTTACCACTTTAACGCGAGTTTCACTACCGACGATTTCTTCGCCATTTTTAACAGCACCAATACGGCGGATGTCTAAACGAACAGATGCGTAGAATTTTAATGCATTACCACCTGTTGTTGTTTCTGGGTTACCAAACATAACACCAATCTTCATACGAATTTGGTTGATAAAGATCAGTAAGGTATTAGATGTTTTTAAGTTACCAGCTAACTTACGCATTGCTTGGCTCATCATACGAGCAGCTAGGCCCATATGTGAATCACCAATTTCACCTTCAATTTCAGCTTTTGGTGTTAATGCAGCAACGGAGTCAACGATGATCACATCAACCGCACCTGAGCGAGTTAATGCATCACAAATTTCTAGCGCTTGCTCACCGGTGTCCGGTTGAGAACATAGTAAGTTATCGATATCAACGCCTAATTTTTTAGCATAGATAGGGTCTAAAGCGTGTTCAGCATCGATGAAAGCACATGTTTTACCACTACGTTGCGCTGCAGCAATAACTTGCAGAGTTAGTGTTGTTTTACCTGAAGATTCAGGGCCGTAGATTTCAACAATACGACCTAGTGGCAAGCCACCAGCACCCAATGCAACATCAAGGGATAAGGAGCCTGTTGAGATAGTTTCAACATCCATAGAGCGGTCTTCACCAAGACGCATAATGGAACCTTTACCAAATTGCTTTTCAATTTGGCCTAATGCTGCTGCAAGTGCTTTTTGTTTGTTTTCATCAATAGCCATGTTTACTCCCTAAGTGCAATGATTTGACCACTGCAAATAAAACGATTGAATTCGGTTTGTTGAAATTAATTATACTGTATAATCATACAGTATCAAGGAAATTTTTAACTTAACTGCTTTAAAAGTGTTTCAAGTATATAAAGTGTTGATTGAAAACGAACTTCATTTCTGTTTCCTTGAAACACTTGATGTTGTGTTGTGACTAATACCGTTTGGTCTGCCTGTTTCTGTGCAAAACCAAACCATACTGTACCAACAGGTTTTTCTACACTACCGCCCCCAGGGCCTGCTATTCCACTAACTGAAACAGCAAAATCTGCACAGGCTTCTTGTAAAGCGCCTGTCGCCATTTCAGTAACGACTTGTTGGCTTACAGCTCCATACTGCTGTAAAGACTCATCTTTAACACCGATCATTTGATGCTTTGCTTCATTACTGTATGTCACAAAGCCACGCTGAAAATAATCTGAGCTACCCGATATATCGGTTAAAACTTTGGCAACCCAGCCCCCGGTACATGACTCTGCGGTTGTGACTGTTTTACCCTGTTCTTTCAGTTTCAGCCCAACCTGAATACTCAGAGTTTCAAGCCGCTTCTCATCTATCATGATGTTATCTACCTTTATGCCATTTTTTTACGAGCGCGATCCCAAACCCATAAACCCGCAATCGCAATTGCGAATACAGCACCGAAACCAATACCGGCATTCACAACTGACAAACCTGCTTTAATTGCTAATGAGTACAAGCCTAACATAATTAGCATTGCACTATTTTCACCTAAATTTTGTACTGCAATCGCATTCCCTGCTCCAACAGTTTCCTTCCCTTTTTCTTGCAATAATGCATTCAACGGAACGACAAATAAACCGCCGAAGATCCCAAGGATGATTAAAATAAAATAGGATGGAATAATATTAGTTTGCAACGAAAGTAACACCACCATCACACCTATAATAACTCCCGCAGGAATGCAGCGATAAACCGTTTTTAAGGTAATAAACTTGGCAGCAAGCCCGGCTCCTGCAACTATTCCCACGGCAACCATCGCATTTAAAATAGTCGGCGTTGTGTTGTCTTGTAATCCCAATGCCACAGGCACCCATGCAACGAGCAGAAAACGCAGCGTTACCCCAGCCCCCCAGAACAAGCTGGTTCCAACTAGTGAAAAACGGCTTTCTTGGTTAGCCCATAGCACCCGGCAGGCATTGAAAAAAGAAGTAATTAACAGTTTAAGATCCCAACCTTTTCCAGGCCTCGCGGCAGCTAAGTGTGGGATGAAAAAATTCGCAATAACGGCTAACGCATACAATACAGCACATGTGCCTAGCGCTAAGATTAAGTTAATATCGGAAAGCATTCCTCCAACAACCGATCCCACTAAAATGGCTGCGATTGTTGAAGCCTCCATGACACCATTGGCCTTAACAAGGTTATCTCCACCTGTGAGCTCACCTAAAATACCGTATTTAGCTGGTGAATATGAAGCCGCGCCGATTCCTACTAACCCATAGCAAAGGAATGGATTTAGCCCAAAACAAATCCCTAATGCCCCAATAAACTTAAAGATGTTAGAAAACAACATCACTCGCCCCTTTGAGAACCTATCTGCAATTTGCCCAACAAATGGCGCTAAAACGATGTAAGTGAAAACAAACACCATTTGTAAGATAGGATGACTCCATTCAGGATAAAACTCGGCTTTAAGTTGGGCTAATATGGCAAATAATAAAGCATTATCTGCAAATGCAGAAAGAAACTGTGAAGCAAGTACAGCTTTCATTCCTCTGCTCATTAACGGTACATTGGAAGCATTCTCTTGCATGTTATTCATCCTTTAATGCCATTTGCTTTAATGTGACAAAATCCGTTTTACCACTACCTAGTACTGGCAATTCTTTAACAAAACGAATATCACGTGGAACCGCTAACTCGGTTAACCCTTTGCTCTTGGCTGCGCTGGATAATGCGCTACGGTCTAGTTCTTTATCTGTTGTGAACAAAACAAGCGCTTCACCTTTACTGCTATCTGGCTTTGTAACCACACCGTGATTTGCATTAGGAGAAAGAGATGCCACCATTTGCTCAATACTTTCGAGAGAAACCATTTCACCCGCAAGTTTAGCAAAACGTTTAACACGGCCTTTTATCGTACAGAAATTTTTATGATCTAGTTCAACGATATCACCTGTGTCGTACCAACCTTCCTCTATTTCACCTTGTGCATTTTCAGCTCGTGGTGTTTCAAGTACCCCAGGCGCTTCCACACGCAAATACCCTTTCATGATATTTGGGCCTTTAAGCTGTAATTTACCACCTTGTTCAATACCAGAAATGGGGATAATTCGCGCTTCCATTTCGGGTAAAATTTGCCCTACAGAGCCTTCTTTAGCGGCCATTGGCACATTAATTGAAACAATAGGTGCACACTCAGTTACCCCATAGCCTTCAAGAATTCGGATGCCAAATTTATCGAACCAGATTTTTTTGGTTTTATCTGATAATTTTTCTGCGCCCGCAACCACATAACGCAAACGTGCAAAATCATACTGATGAGCAAATCGTGCGTAGTTACCTAAAAAGGTTGATGTTCCAAATAATACCGTACAGTTTTTGTCATAGACTAATTCAGGAATGATCCGGTAATGTAATGGGCTTGGATAAAGGAAAACTCGGCTACCTGAAAATAGAGGGATAAATAAGCCAACCGTCAAACCAAATGCGTGAAATAATGGAAGTGACGACATAAAACGGTCACGAGGTGTAAAATCAGCGATCGTTTTAATTTGCTCTACGTTTGCCATCAAGCTGGCATGGCTATGGACAACACCTTTCGGTGTACCTTCCGAGCCGGATGTGAATAAAACAATCGCTTCATCGGACGGCTTTCGGGGAATAATGGCTTTCTTAGGATTAAATAAGTGCTTAATAATCCATATTTTATCTTGCCATGTTACCGTGTCTTTTAAATCTTCAAGGTAAATCCAACTTGCTTCTGGCACTTGTTCTGGAATATGCGTCAAGTTGCCTTTTTCCAAAAATTGGCGGGAAGTAAAGACCACTTTCGCTGCTGAAGCTTTTAAAGCGTTACTAATGCCGTGACTGCCCGCAGTGTAATTAAGCATGGCAGGTACTCGGCCTCTCATTAAAGCGCCAAAAATCGCGGCTGCGGTGACTGTCGCATTTGGCAATAATAGGCCAACTCTTTCATTTTCATGAGTATAGCGTTCAATAATACGACCAACCCCTAAGGTTTTTTTCAATAGAGATTGATATGAATCCTCTTTAAATGCGATGTCTTCAATACAAGGCGTGCGGCGCCCAAAAAACTGAACACTTTGAATAAATTCTTCAACTAATGTGACTTGTGGTAAACAAGACATACGTGCGGACTTCATGATTTGGTACAGATTTTCACCAGCCAGAGCACGACGCTCTACCGCTCTAGGAGCTTCTGGCATTGGAATTTCTTGTGCTGGCAATATATGCAATGTGATCTTCGGGAACCATTTTAATGGAAAAATTCCTTTCAGCCGCCCAAAATGGCTATATTGTGCACCTTCTATACGAATAGGAACAACTTTTGCTTCTGACTTTGCTGCCACAAAAGCCGCTCCTTCGTATATTTTCATTAAAGAGCCATGAACCGAAATTCGGCCTTCTGGGAAAATAACTATTGGGCGCCCTTTTTCTACCTCTTTAACTAGATGACGAATACCTAGAGGGTTGGCAGGATCAAGAGGGACAATATCCGCATAGGGCTTAAGGCGCTTCACCATTTTCGGTGTGGCAAATGTTGAATAAACAGCAAATACAGGTTTGACAGGCAAAAAAAGTGCGATTAATACACCATCTAGGAAAGAAACATGATTGGGCGTAATTAAGCATTTATCTTGATTAAATTCTTTCGCGTCGCCAATAACTTGTACGCGAAACAAAAATTTAAGTACTGTTTTGACTATCTTTGCCAACATAATGAGTCCCTATACTATGATTATATTTTTATATATTAGTGTGATACGACTATACCTTTAGTGACTTCTATCTTACTGAGCTACTCCCTTTACTCTAATTAGTATATTCCGAAAACACCGCTGGCTTATCACTCATGAGTTTAAGTTAAATCATTAAGTTGTGCGATGATGTCGTCGACAGGCTGCGCCGCATCAATAATATGATGTGCTGTCGCACGGTAGATAGGCTCCCTTTGTTGCATTACTTCTTCAATTTCTTCAACTAAAGATTTTCCTGTCAAACTTGGTCGCTGATCCGCTTGCGGTTCCGCAGCGAGGCGTTTTGCTAAAACTTCAGGGTGGGTATTTAAGTAAATCACGGTGCCGTTATTACGCATAATTTGCTGATTTTCTTCTGCAAGAACAAGCCCCCCACCAGTTGAAACAATCATATCGCTTTGCGTAATCGACTTAAGGACGTCAGTCTCTAGCTGGCGAAAGTAATCCCAACCGTGCTGTTCAACAATTTCTGCGATACTTTTTCCCGCTTTTTCTAAAATCAATTTATCTGTATCAACAAATTGATAACCTTTAGATTCTGCAAATTTTTTACCAATTGTGGTTTTACCCGAACCTCTTGGACCGATAATGTAAAACATTAAATTTCATCCCATCATCATAAATACTAAGCAATACCGATTACAAATTTGCTTATGATAAACTGCCTAGTTTGGCAAATAAAAAAAGAAAGCCACACAAGTGTGGCTATCTCATCATTTTTACTCATTATGGACGACTTAAAAAGTCACCATACCCGATCCATTTGTACGTTGTTAGTGCATCTAACCCCATAGGGCCACGTGAATGTAATTTTTGTGTACTCACTGCGACCTCTGCACCTAAACCAAACTGCCCACCATCGGTAAAGCGAGTGCTTGCATTAACATATACCGCGGCTGAATCTACACATTGAACGAAATAGTCAGCTTGGTGAATAGATTCTGTCAAGATAGCATCAGAATGAGCTGTACCATAATGACGAATATGGTCGATAGCAGCGTCAATATCGTCAACAATGTCTACGTTAAGATCCAGTGAGAGCCACTCATCGACAAGGTTTTCAGGTTTTACATCAACAACTTTAGCTGGACCTTGTTTTAGCAATGGAAGCGCTTTTTCACTCGCATGTAATGTGACTTGTTGTTGTGCCATTTTTTCACTTAAAAACGGCAGAAATTCATTCGCAATCTCTTTATGAACTAATAATGTTTCCAGTGAATTACAAGCGCTTGGGCGCTGAACTTTTGCATTAATAATCACGTTAATGGCTTTATTAAAATCTACCGATTTATCAACAAATGTATGGCAAACACCAATTCCCCCGGTAATTACTGGGATCGTTGATTGCTCACGACATAATTTATGTAAACCCGCACCGCCGCGAGGGATTAGCATATCCACGTAGCGATCTAATTTGAGTAATTGCGCAACTAATTCACGCTCAGGGTTATTAATAGCTTGTACTGCATCTGCTGGCAAGCCGCTATTTTCCAATGCTTTTTGAATAACTTCCACCACCGCAAGGTTAGTATGATGCGTCTCTTTCCCGCCACGTAAAATGACCGCATTACCTGTCTTTAAACATAACGAAGCCACATCAACGGTAACATTAGGGCGAGCTTCATAAATAACACCAACAACCCCCAATGGGACACGGCGGCGCTGTAAATTTAAGCCGCTATCCAATTGGCTTCCATCAATAATTTGCCCAACAGGATCAGCTAATTGACATACTTTTCTAACATCATCAGCAATACTTTTTAAACGCTCTGGCGTCAGCAATAAGCGGTCTTGTAACGCCTCAGTCATACCGCTTGCTTTTGCCTGCGCCATGTCTTTTTGATTCGCTGCAAGTATAATTGCATTATCTTGTTCTAGTAGATCAGCAATCTGTAATAGTGCTGCATTTTTTTGTTTGGTACTTAACTGAGCTAATTGCCATGAAGCAACTCTTGCTGCCTTACCCATTGTCTCTAACATAATTAACTCACTATCATATCATCACGATGAACAGCCACAGAACCGTGTTCATAGCCAAGTATTTTGCTGATTTCTTGTGAATGATGCCCTGCAATCATTCTAAGTGCATCACTGTTATAGTGGCTGACCCCATGAGCAAGATCTTTCCCTGCCATATTACGAATACGGATCACTGCGCCTCGGGAGAAATCGCCTTCAATCTTCTTAATACCTTTTGGCAATAATGAACTGCCTTTTTCCATAATTGCCAGTTGTGCACCATCATCAATGTACACATCTCCAGCTGCTGGAGCACCGAAAATCCAACGTTTACGATTTTCCATTGGATTTTTTTGCCCATAAAAACGGGTACCAACTGGAAGATTTTCAATAACCGCATTAATAACATCCGGTTTATTGCCTGCTGCAATGATAACATCAATTCCTGCACGGCCCGCGACATCTGCTGCTTGTAATTTAGTTGCCATTCCACCGGTTCCTAACCCGCTAACGCTTCCCCCCGCCATTTCACGAAGTTCATCATTGATACCATACACTTCAGGGATCAATTTTGCATTTGGATTACTGCGTGGATCAGCATCATATAAGCCTTCGATATCTGTCAATAATAGCAGTTTATCTGCATCGCCAAGAATCGCGGCCAAAGCGGATAGATTGTCATTATCACCGACTTTGATTTCTGCGGTAGCCACAGCATCATTTTCATTGATAACTGGAATGATTCCGTTATCTAGCAGTGCTTGCAAGGTATCTCGTGCATTTAAGAAACGTTCTCTGTCTTCTAAATCGGCTCGTGTCAGTAACATTTGCCCGATATGAATGCCATAAATGGAGAATAACCGTTCCCATAACTGGATTAAACGACTTTGACCGACCGCCGCAAGCAACTGTTTAGATGCTATGGTAGCCGGCAGTTCGGGGTAATTTAAGTGTTCGCGACCTGCGGCAATTGCCCCAGAAGTCACAATAATAATACGATGCCCTTTTTCATATTGCTGCGCGCACTGCCTAACCAGCTCAACAATATGAGCTTGATTTAAACGGCGCGAGCCCCCTGTTAATACACTGGTCCCTAATTTAACTACCAGCGTCTGGCTATTTTTCATCATTTTTCTGCCATTAGGATTAATAAACCAAAAAGTAGGTATCATTTTTATCAGGAGAAGCGCGTTATGCCAACAGGCATAACGCAAAATTCAACAAAAGTTGGTTTAAAACAAATTTATGCGCTTAATTCCAGTTTTAATTCTGTCATTAGCGGGGAGGGAAAGAGGCTTAACTCAAGTTCAGATAGTTGTTTTGCAAGGGCTTGGTGAAAAGACACTAAATTTTGCTCTGTCGCCTCAATGGTTGGTGCATCTTTTAATGCTTTAACTTGCCAACTACCATGGCTGTTGTATAGGCCCAAATGATAAGTAAATTCAAACCCCTTATCAGTTGCAACCAATTTTAGCCACCACCCCCAAAATTCACGTTTTTCTGGGGCAATATTTGCATTCACGCAAACAACGAGGCTATCGAATATATAACAGCCATTTAAACATTGTTTTTCACGTAAATAAGGTCCTATCGAAGCAAACTTCTTTAAATACTTTCCATTTGAGTAATCAGTCGGTAAAGCCATGTTAAGGATCTCCTTCTTGGGAAGACACCTTTTTAACAAATGGGAAAAAATAAGCAAGTTATTAAATAAAATTAAAGTATTTTTGCTTTTAACCAATTAGTAGTTTCACTTAGCGCCTTTTCAAAATTAGCAAAAACGGGCTGGCTTGGTAGCATTATCGTGTCAGCATCCATCGATGAACGTCGAATTAAATCAGACTCTGCTTTGGGGCTGTAAATATCATCTTTAAGACTAACCGATAGCATTGGAACCTTACTGCGCCGCCCCAAAAGCCCTTGATTTTTAAGTGAATAGCAACTTAATTCATGACGTAAAGCAGAACCATCAACTTGATAAATACCCAAACGACTGGCGAATACATCCAAAACCATCCGAGGAATATCTTGTTGATATTTCTCTTCATGCAATAAACTGTGGACAATTGGCCCTATGACAGCAACCGCTTTAATCTTATCAGGGCACATATAAGCTAATCTTAACGCTATATTTGCGCCAAAACGCATACCAACGATGCCAAAACGCGTATGGTCAATCCAAGCAATATCCCCAAGCTGGCGAACGATTTGCTCATGTAAGGTGCTCGTTTCCTGCGTAAGCTTGTGTTTAACCGAATAACCAATTGACGGCATATCCAGTGTTAGCATTGCAATACCGAGTGGTTCGAGGTAGTCGCGAAAATAGCGACAAAAATCAATCTGTAAGCTATCTAACATGCCACAGATCATCACTGTCGGATAAGGCCCTTGCCCCTGTGAAGGAATATGTAAAAAACCGCAAACTTCTTTCCCACCATCAACTTTGAAAGGAATTTTCTTTAGGCGATATTGAGAAAATTTTGCGGCACTATCATAAGCTTTGCAAGCCAGCAAAATAGCTTGGTCAGCGAGCTCATCTCCCTTGATAAAAGGATAAGCGGCAATGCTGTACAAGTTAGCTGAACGTAACCAAGCCTCCCCTGCCTCTGCACCTTTTTCAAATTCTAATGCTTTTTGCTGCCAACGCATGGCTTGCTGGGACCATTCGAAACACCAGTTTCCACGACGGTTGCCAATGACCGTATCCAACAAGTTATCATTGCTACGCTCAGCATCTGAGATAGCAATACGACTTAGTACTTCTTCAATTTCTAAGGCGTCTATTCCTCGCCAAATCCACATTAAGCGATTAATCATACGATACCAACCCGCATGATGGGAGCCACTTAACACACTGTGTTCTTTAATTTGAGAAATTGTTTGAGATGAATAAGAGACTAATGTTGATGTTTCAACTTGTCTGACTTTAGGTTTGAAAAGTTTTTCTGAAAGGTTTTGCTGAGTCATCCCTATTTCCTTGTCGATCAGAGTTGAATTTGGCCAAAAATAAAGGGAATGCAAAAATGCACTCCCCAAATTATATCGTGTTTAGCTCAAAAATTTTAGGTATTAATGTGTTTTTGCAATCAATAAAACCTATAACGCTTTATAATTACAATGTTTTCACCTAAAACGCTCATGAAAAACAGATTTATTTATCTTGTTCACACAATGGTTTAACAAAAACGACACCCATGTCCCATGGTTGTTCGATCCATGTGTCTTGTGGAATATCAACTACGTAGTCATCAACTAATGGACGGCCTGCAGGTTTTGCAAAGATGGTGACAAAATGTGCTTTAGGGTACATGTTACGGATAGCTTGAGCTGTGCCGCCTGTATCTACTAAATCATCGATGACAATATAGCCTTCACCATCACCTTCTGCACGTTTAATCACGGTTAATTCGCGCTGGTTATTATGGTCATAGCTAGAAATACAAACGGTATCAACGTTACGAATACCAAGTTCGCGTGCAAGCAGTGCTCCAGGAACAAGGCCACCACGGCTAACCGCGATAATACCGGTCCATTGTTCTACTGGTAATAAACGTTGTGCGAGTTTACGGGCATGTATTTGCAACATATCCCACGTTACGACATATTTTTCGCTCATAAAATTCGGGTCCCGACTGCTAAGTAAATCTGAAAAGTGTCTTGCGGAAAAAAGGTTGCGCGAGATTATAGTGATTTGGCCGGTTAAAAACCAGCAAAAAGCACCATTCGCCATTAATTATTATCATTTACACTGTCCATTGCTCAAAAGAAAGTGTTATCCTGAGTTTATAAAAGAGGCAGCCTTTAATTCGAAACTTCAGGCTGTTAGGTCATAATTACAGCAATATTCCTTTTAAAATTGAAGCTGAAATTAACGTTGGTTGCCAATCAGCTCCTACTGGGTTATTCAGGATATTATCCCTAAATAGTTCAATTTGTAGCTAGGCGGCAAATGAGTAAATCCTAGGAGCATACATAAGTATGTGACTGGGATTTATGAATGAAGCCAACAACGCTACAGATTGAAATATAAAGGGAAAATAAAAGGAGAGAGACGTGTCTGAGCTAGCTACATTATCCCCCCAACCGCTATGGGATATCTTCGCTAAAATCTGTTCTATCCCACACCCTTCGTATCACGAAGAAGCCTTAGCCGCGCATATTGTTGATTGGTCAAAACAAAAAGGCTTTCACGTTGAACGTGATGAAGTAGGCAATATTCTGATCCGTAAACCTGCTACGCCTGGTTATGAAAACCGTAAAGGTGTTGTTTTACAAGCTCACTTGGACATGGTGCCACAAAAAAATAACGACACGGTACATGACTTTAAAACAGATCCAATTCGTCCCTATGTTAATGGTGAGTGGGTTACTGCTGAAGGCACCACTTTAGGTGCTGATAACGGCATTGGCTTAGCTTCTGCTTTGGCTGTTCTTGCTGACGATAGCGTTGAGCATGGGCCAATGGAAGTTCTCCTGACCATGACCGAAGAAGCCGGTATGGAAGGTGCTTTTGGCTTGAAAGCAGGCTGGTTACAAGCAGATATTTTGATAAACACCGACTCCGAAGAAGAAGGTGAAATTTACATGGGTTGCGCTGGTGGTGTTGATTTTACAACCACGTTTGACCTAACTCGTGAAGCATTACCACAAGGCTATAAAACCTTCACAATGACCCTAAAAGGCCTAAAAGGTGGTCACTCCGGTGGTGATGTACATTTAGGTTTAGGTAATGCCAATAAGCTGTTAGCTCGTTTTCTAGCAGGGCACGCAGAAGATTTAAGCCTAAAATTATTAGATTTCAGAGGGGGTACTGTTCGCAATGCGATTCCTCGTGAAGCCTATGCCATTATTGCTGTTCCAGCAGACAAAGTTGCTGAATTAACGGCACTGAGAACGCGCTATGAAGATATTCTGAAAAATGAATTAGCTGTTGTTGAGCCTAACCTTGTTCTGCTACTTGACGAAACGCAAAGTGAGCTAAAAGCCCTTTCTGATGATTGCCAAAAGCGTTTTGTTTTCTTCTTAAATGCAGCACCGAACGGTGTAATTCGCATGAGCGATGTGGCTATTGGCGTGGTTGAAACGTCACTTAATGAAGGTGTGGTACGCCTAACTGAAGATAAAGCAGAAATTATCTTCCTTGTTCGCTCACTTATCGATAGCGGCAAGAACTACGTTGTTAACATGCTGACATCTATCAGTAAATTAGCACAAGCCCAATATCGAGCAGAAGGCAGTTACCCTGGTTGGCAGCCCGATGCAGACTCACCAGTGATGCATTTAGTCAGTGATACCTACAACAAACTATTCGGTAAAATTCCTAATGTGATGGTGATCCACGCAGGCCTTGAGTGTGGCTTATTCAAAAAGCCTTACCCAGACATGGATATGGTTTCAATTGGGCCAACTATTCGTGGTGCGCACTCCCCTGATGAGCGTGTGCATATTGCAAGCGTTGGTGAGTATTGGAAATTATTAACTGCGGTTTTAAAAGCAATTCCAGTTAAAGAATAAACAACTAATTAATTGTAAATCAAACACCTATCATACGATGGGTGTTTTTTACAATTCAAGTAATAATTGCCGTTCAAGCTGAGGACTTTGCAGCATCACATGCAAACCAACTAACCGAACGCCACGCCCTAAGCGGCGATTATCCCAAGCTTTTTTCGCTATTTGTACCAAATCTTGTTTATTGAGAACTGGGTATACATGTTCTTGTGTCGTTTGCTGAAAGTCTGCAAATTTAAATTTTACACCTTGGCGAGCAATACGAAGGTCAGGCTTTACCTTTGCTAAACGCAGTTGGAGTTCATCGTATAATTTATCCAACAACGGCAAGCAATCTTCCCATTGATAGATATCTTCTGTAAGTGTACGTTCAACTCCTACCGATTTCCTAAGCCTATCAGGGTTAATCGCACGTTCATCGATACCATGGCAACGCTCCCAAAGTACCTGCCCAAATTTCCCCATGCTTTTAATCAACGCAACTACATCATATTTTTGAACATCGGCACAAGTCACCAACCCCATATCCGCTAATTTTTGGGCTGTTACCTTACCCACTCCTGGTATTTTTTTTAGCGGCAATTTAAGAACGAATTGATCGATATCTTGTGGTGTGATCACGAATTGGCCATTCGGTTTGTTCATATCGGAAGCAATCTTTGCCAAAAATTTTATTGGAGCGATCCCCGCTGAAGCAGTGAGCTGTAATTCATCAAAGATTTGCTTGCGGATAGCCTCAGCAATTAACGTTGCAGAGCCGTGTAATTGCGTACAATCCGTAACATCCAAATAAGCCTCATCAAGAGAAAGCGGTTCTATGAGGTCTGTGTAGCGCGCAAATATTTTTCGAATATGAAGAGAGGTTTCTTTATAAAGTGCCATATGCCCAGGAACCACTTTCAAGTGAGGGCAAAGCCTAAGTGCAATCGCTGTAGACATCGCACTATGAACACCGTAGCGACGTGCTTCATAATTTGCAGTACTAATCACTCCTCGGCGATCTGCGCTACCTCCCACCGCAATAGGTACATTGCGAAGGCTTGGGTCGTCACGCATCTCGATGGCGGCATAAAAGCAGTCCATATCAATATGAATAATTTTACGCACGAGTATACCCTAACAATCAATCAACTGTTTAAATATACAGTATCTTTAATAGCCATGCAATTATTATCAGACCACCATAAATGGATGAATAACAAGCTAACTTAATGATAACTAGGTAATTCATCATATTGCAATAATCATCTGCCAATCTATCCAATAAAGATTTTATTTAAAGTTTGTCTTAAAAATAAGTGTTAATACTTACTTTTAAACAAAAAAGTAATAAAAAGAGTTGTTTTACCAACGACAATACCTTGAAAAACTATTTATGGATCATCTCTATGGCAATTACATCAACATCAAAATATTTTAAATTTATGGCAACTCTCATAATACTGTTTGCTAGCCAAACCGTTTTTGCACTATCCCCTAAAATTGTTGCTCACCGTGCAGGAACGGCTGATGCACCAGAAAATACAATTTATGCAATTGATTTAGCAAAGAAAAATAATGCTGACGCTATTTGGCTTACCGTTCAGTTAAGTAAAGATAATCAACTCGTTTTATATCGTCCAAGTGACTTAAGCTCACTTACAGACCATGAAGGTCCAGTATCAAAATATAATGCCCTGCAACTTAACCGTATAAATGCTGCATATAAATACAATATAAAAAATAACCTGCAACTACCTATGCAAGATACTACTATTAGTAGACTAGAAACTATTTTAAAAAAATACCCTGATACGACTTTTTATATTGATTTAAAATCACCTGATGCAGACCCTAATATCCAAGCACAAGCTATCCTTGCATTACTAGATAAAACTAATTCATTTAGCCAAGTACGTTTTTATTCCACTAATGATGAATTTTTAAAAGCGCTAAAATCCCTTTCATCAAAAATTTCACTATTTGAAAGCCGTGATGAAACTCGGACTATGTTGGCAAATATCGTGATGAACCATCAATGCTCAATAGAAAATGACAAAACCACTACTCGTTGGTATGGCTTTGAGCTACATCGTAAAGTTGAAGTAGTTGAAAAATATACATTAGGTGAGGCACGCTCACCAGCTACCCTTTCATGGGATAAAGAGGCCATCGACTGTTTTAGAAAAAATGGTAATGCCTATATCATTGTCTTTGGTGTTAATAATGACAGTGACTACCAACTCGCAAAAGAAATTGGTGTTGATGCTGTAATGGTTGATTCCCCAAAAGCATTTAAAAAATAATCTAATAACATCACCTAAGCTATTATTACTTTAATAATAGCTTAGGAATTAAATCACATCTTAAAAACATTCTTTTCATCAATTAATAATAATTGTTCTTAATTTACTGCTATAGAAAACTTGATATATTTAATCCATCACAAAAATTCTATTTAAAATAATTTAAAAAAGGTTTTATATGTCAAATATTGGAACAATGATTGTCGAGAATTATTGGAATGAAACATTAAGGAAAGTTGAAATACATTATCATAATAGTGATAACCCCTATGATAATGTGTTTATATTTTATAATCTAGCACATGCCACATCTAGCTCTAACGTAAATTCATTCCCTTACTCAACAACAGGTAAAAGTGCTTGGAAAGCTAAAATTACTACGAAAAATAATGAACTGTGGAGTAGTGGTGATTTTTTACCTTGCCAAATTAACAACAATGATAATGGAAAGGTCACGATTAGATTTGATGGTGAGACAAAAAGCATGCATGTTAATTACCCTGTCTCTGTTTCATGTGCTAAGAAAATGCAATTAATTTAGGCTGTATAACGGGAAAGTAATATTTGGAGATGTCTAATAACTATATTTAGACATCTCCGGCTCATTACTAGTTATAGAACCGTTAAATATTACTATTCAAATAATACGGTTTTTATCCAGTATTTTTTGGCGGGCTTCTTCACGTGCCATACGCTTTTTACGTGCATCGCAAGGCTCAGGGCAATCACACACTTTATCAACACCAATACTGCTTAACCCGCCGCAGCTACCTTGGATACTCTTACGCTTAATAATATATCCAAGTGACATGCCTAAAAAGGCCAGCAAAAACAGTACAAAGGCTGCAATAAAAACATTTAGCATCTTTTATCCTCCCAAAACTACTGTTTTTTAGTTAAAAATGGTTCGAATGCCTTAGTATAACGCTCTTCAAAACCTTTATCTGTCTTAACAATCATAAAAACAGGAATATTCATTTTTTCAGCTAAATCAAAGCCAACTTCAGGCCCTAAAACATTTAGCCCCGTAGATAGGCCATCAGCACTCATGCAATTTTCTGCAATCACCGTAATAGAAACTAAATTATGAGTGATTGGCTTGCCTGTTTTTGGGTCAATGGTATGAGAAAAACGAACGCCATCTTGCTCGAAATAATTACGGTAATCTCCTGATGTAGCGATAGAACGGTCACCTGGTTCAATAATCTCTTGTGCTGTTTGGCTTACCCCATCCGCTACAGGTTTTTCTATTGCAATACGCCATGGTACTTCTTTACCATTTGTTCCTTTCGTACGCACTTCACCACCAATATCAACCATATAATTATTGATATCCAATGATTCTAAATATTCAGCAACAACGTCGACACCATAACCTTTAGCAATTGAGGAAAGGTCGACGTACAGCTCAGGGATCGTTTTAATTAGGTTATTATCCTGAACCGAGAGTTTCTCGATACCAGTCCAGGCTCTACGCTTAGCCAACTCTTCATCAGAAGGCGCTTTAGTCACTCTTCCTTCAGGGCCAAAACCCCATAAATTAACTAAAGGCCCAACCGTTACATCTAATGAACCATTAGTAAGCTTATTAATTTCAATGGCTTTTTTAACCACAGTTGCGGTTGCTGCAGAAACTGGGAACGGCGTATTCACTTCTTTAAATTGATTAAAACGACTTAATTCTGAATCTGGGCGATATGTTGACATTTGGTCGTTAACTTCTTCCAAACGTTTATCTATTTCGGCTTGAATGACTTCAGGCTTTGGCTCCGAAGAATCTGTAACATATTTAACCGAATAGTACGTCCCCATCGTTTGCCCCTGAAGATTCTGTTGTTCAGGTCCACCACAGGCAGTAAGAAACAGAGCTGCAACAAATAGCAGTATTGGGGTATAAATTCTTTTACTTAGCATAATTTTCTCCGCGTCAATCATGAGCGCATTTTGTTAAGGCCGCCCAGACTATTAACACACTTTACATCGTCACCCATGCAGAGAATGTTCCAGTCAAAATAATTATAAATCTACCTATTAAGCGCTAACTAATTAGCACTTAATAGATTTACTAAAATCACAAAGAGGGAAAATATTTTCCCTCTTTAAAGTGTTACTGTCTACTGACTTTGATAAGTCTAATAAAATCAGCTAAGTTGCTTAACCACCGAAGTCATCCAACAGGATATTTTCATCTTCAACACCGAGGTCTTTCAACATTTTAATCACAGCAGCATTCATCATTGGAGGTCCACACATATAGAACTCACAATCTTCTGGCGCTGGATGGTCTTTTAAGTAGTTTTCATATAAGACATTATGGATGAAACCTGTATAACCATCCCAATTATCTTCAGGCATAGGGTCTGAAAGCGCGACATGCCATGTAAAGTTTTCATGTTCTGCAGCAAGTTGGTCAAAATCTTCAGTGTAGAACATTTCACGGACTGAACGCGCCCCATACCAGAAACTAATCTTACGTTTAGAATCCAAGCGACGCAGTTGGTCAAATATGTGAGAACGCATTGGCGCCATTCCCGCACCACCACCGATAAACACCATTTCTGCTTCCGTTTCTTTAGCAAAGAATTCACCAAACGGCCCAGAAATAGTGACTTTATCCCCTGGCTTTAATGACCAAATATAAGAAGACATGATCCCCGGTGGGACATCTGGATTACGAGGTGGTGGCGTAGCAATACGCACGTTTAGCATGATAATGCCATACTCTTCCGGGTAGTTTGCCATCGAATAGGCGCGAACAGTTGGCTCTTTAACCTCAGACACATAACGGAACAGGTTAAATTTATCCCAATCTTCGCGGTACTCTTCTGGTACATCAAAATCTTCGTATTTGACAACATGTGCCGGACATTCAATCTGAATAAAACCACCCGCACGGAAAGGAACTACCTCTCCTTCTGGAATTTTCAGTTTAAGCTCTTTAATGAAAGTGGCTTTGTTATCATTAGAAATAACTTCACACTCCCATTTTTTCACACCAAAAATTTCTTCTGGAAGCTCAATTTTTAAATCTTGCTTAACGTTGACCTGACACGCTAATCGGCAGCCTTCTTTTGCTTCACGCTTGTTGATGTGTGAAAGCTCAGTTGGCAGAATATCACCACCGCCTTCTTTGATTTTCACACGGCACTGACCACAAGAGCCACCGCCGCCACATGCTGATGAAACAAAAATACCTTGGTTTGATAGCATGCCTAACAGTTTGTCGCCCGCCGGAGCTTCAAAACTTTTGTCTGGATCGCCATTAACTTCAACTTTGATGTTCCCTGTATTGACTAGCTTGGATTTAGCAAACAGGATTAAACCTGTCAGCACCAAGACAATCAGGGTAAACATCACGACACCTAAAATAATAATTTCCATGAATTCTTCTCGCCTTTATAGCTGCACACCGGAGAAGGACATAAAGCCCAATGCCATTAAACCGGTTGTCACAAAGGTGATACCTAACCCTTTTAGACCCGATGGAATATCTGAGTACTTCATCTTCTCACGGATAGCCGCCAGCAATACGATTGCGAGCATCCAACCGATCCCCGAACCGAACCCATACACAATCGATTCGCTAAAGTTATAATCACGCTGAGCCATGAAAGAAACACCACCGAAAATGGCACAGTTAACGGTAATCAATGGCAAAAAGATACCTAACGCGTTATACAGTGACGGGAAGTAGCGGTCTAAAATCATTTCAAGAATCTGAACTAACGCGGCAATAACACCGATAAAAGTGATGAAGTTCAAGAAGGATAAATCGATACCTTCGGCAATCGCACCATCACGTAACACCAAGTTGTATACTAAGTTATTGGCTGGGACAGAGATCCCCAGAACTACCGTTACAGCGATACCCAGCCCAAAAGCGGTTTTTACATTCTTCGACACCGCAAGGAAAGTACACATTCCCAAGAAAAACGCTAATGCCATATTTTCAATAAAAATGGCTTTAACAAACAGGCTAATATAGTGTTCCATGTGATTAGTCCTTCTCTACCTGAGCTGGTTTCAGAGTACGTAGTCCCCAAATCAGCATACCAATGATAAAGAATGCACTTGGCGCGAGGAGGAACAAGCCATTTGGCATGTACCAACCACCGGTTTGTAGTGATTCAAAAACTGTGATACCAAACAATTTGCCGGAACCAAATAACTCACGGAAAAAACCGACTAAAACAAGGATCACACCATAACCAAGTCCGTTACCAATACCGTCCATGAAGCTTTCAATTGGTGGTGCTTTCATTGCGTAAGCTTCAGCACGTCCCATGACGATACAGTTAGTAATAATCAAGCCAACAAATACAGAAAGTTGTTTTGATATTTCATAAGCGTATGCACGTAAAATTTGGTCAACGACAATAACTAAAGACGCAATAATCGCCATTTGAACAATAATACGCACACTACTCGGAATATAGTTCCTGATGAGTGAGATAAAGAAGTTAGAAAAAGCCGTTACTAAGGTTACAGCAATCGTCATAACGAGCGCGGTTTCTAACTTCGTTGTCACTGCAAGTGCAGAACAAACCCCTAATACCTGTAAAGCAATTGGGTTGTTATCAAATAGCGGCCCAAGTAGGACGCGTTTTACTTCTTTTGAATCAGCCATTATTCAGCGCTCCTTCACGTACTTTTTTCAGGAACGGACCAAAACCGTTATCCCCTAACCAGAAATCAAACATATGTTGGATCCCGTTCGATGTTAGAGTCGCACCTGAAAGGCCGTCGATACCGTATGGGTTATCTGTAGCACCACCGCGCACGATTTTAATTGCCGGAACCCCCTGTTCATTGAACAGCTTTTTACCTGGCCATTGTGCTTTCCACTGAGGGTTATCAACCTCACCACCCAGCCCTGGTGTTTCACCATGTGCGTAGTAAGTAATACCACGAGAGGTAACACCATCTACATCTACCGCAATAAAGGCATACATGACAGACCACAAACCAGAACCGTAAACAGGTAAAATAATTTGTGATACTTTTCCTGCTTCATCTTTAACCAAATAGATTTCAGCGCTATTGGCACGACGGCGGATTTTTGCAATATCCTCTGCAGGAGAGAGTGCAATACTCGTTTCTTCGCTGCGTAGCTCGCTATTTAAGTCATAACGGCTAGTGCTATCAGATAATTCATTAGTTTTAAAATTCAAAAGTTTAGGTTCGATGCGATCCTTATACACATTTTGAACTTCCTCAGCGGTCATTTTAGGCTGTAGCAACCCAGCAACACTTAAAATGTTACGTTGAGTATCTAACTGAATCTGTTCTTGCTGCTGTGGTTTTAAACCAACGGCAGCACCTGCGACGACAATAGAGCACACTAGACAAAGAATAAAAACAACTAGAAATGTTCTGCCGACGCTATCGTTATTAATTGGTTTTTCATTAGCCACGAGCTTTTCTCCGCTTAATATTTGCTTGAACGACCAGATAGTCAAACAGAGGAGCAAACAGGTTGGCGAATAGGATCGCCAGCATCATCCCTTCTGGATAAGCTGGGTTAACAACCCTGATAAGAACACACATTACACCGATCAGAATGCCGTACGCCCATTTACCTTTGTCTGTGAATGAAGCTGATACTGGGTCTGTCGCCATAAAAATCATACCGAATGCGAAGCCACCGAGTACCATGTGCCACCACCATGGCATAGCAAATAACGGGTTGGTATCAGAGCCAATCGCGTTGAATAGGTAGGACATTGCAATCATACCAACCATCACACCAGCAACAATGCGCCATGATGCGATACGGAAGAACATGATAAGAGCCCCACCAATAAACAGCATCAGAGTTGACACTTCACCAATTGAACCTGGCATATTACCTAAAAAGGCTTGCATCCAAGTAATAGGCTCATGAGTCACTGTGTTCATTAGCGCATGCTCACCACCTGTTGCCCATTGTGATAATGGTGTTGCACCAGAGAAGCCATCTGCAGCGGTCCAAACTAAGTCACCTGATATTTGAGCAGGATAAGCAAAGAATAAGAAAGCACGTCCAGCCAATGCCGGGTTTAAGAAGTTACGCCCAGTACCGCCAAAAATTTCTTTCGCAATAACAACCCCGAACGTGATACCTAATGCAGCCTGCCATAAAGGAATGGTTGGCGGCACAATTAAGGCAAATAGAATCGAGGTAATAAAGAAGCCTTCGTTTATTTCATGGCCGCGGATCATGGCGAATAACACTTCCCAGAAACCACCGACTAAGAAAACGACTGCATAAATAGGAAGGAAATACACTGCACCCAGCAGCATTTTACTTCCCCATCCCGCATCCATCGAAAGTGATGCGCCTAAAAACTGCGCTAAGCTATAATGCCAATCACTAGCTAGAACTTGCTGTAATTCAGCCCCGCTATATAATTGATGCAAAGCTGGGATGGCTTGGTTACCAACGTTATACATTCCCCAGAACATAGCTGGGAAAACCGCTAGCCACACCAATATCATCATACGTTTCAGGTCAATAGTATCCCTGACATGAGAACGCCCTTTTGTTACCGTACCCGGCGTGTAAAAAACAGTCGAAACTGCTTCAAATAACGCATAGTATTTTTCTAGCTTTCCACCGGGCTCAAAATGGTGCTCATACTTTTCAAATAAATTTTTCAGACCCATGGAATCACCCTTCTAGCTCAATCTTGGTCAGAACATCGCGTAGCACCGGACCATATTCATATTTCGCTGGGCAAACGTAGGTACATAAACCTAAATCTTCTTCGTCCAACTCTAAACAGCCCAATTCTTGTGATGAGTCAGTGTCTCCAGCAAGGAGATCGCGCAATAAATGAGTGACCATGATATCGAGAGGCATGACTCGCTCGTAGTTACCAATTGGCACCATCGAACGCTCGCCACCGTTCATTGTCGTTGTAAAATTAAAACGTTTATTTTTCAGGAAATGCCCGATTGTGGTACGAGTAATCGTAAATTTATTAACACCAGGCATAATCCAGCCAAATAACTCTTTATTGCGACCTTCGGCTAACACTGAGACTTGATTATGAAAACGACCAAGATAGTGATGGGTATCATCGCATGTCACGCCCCAAAGGACTGAACCGGAAATAATACGATTTTCACCCGCTTTAAGCTGACCTTGTGTTAATTCATATAAATCAGCACCTAGGCGAGTACGCAGAAGACGAGGTTTTTCAACTTGTGGCCCTGCTAATGAAATCACGCGGTCTGTGTATAGGTGACCCGTAACAAATAGCTTACCAATAGCAATAACGTCTTGGTAATTAAGGCTCCAAACTTTTTTCTTAATACTCACAGGTTCTAAGAAATGAATATGAGTTCCCGCTAAACCAGCAGGATGCGGCCCTGCAAACTGAGTATAAGAAATTTGGTTATGTGCCGTATTCTTCGGTAAGTCTCCCTCTCCATGACACACATGGATTTTACCTTCTGTTAAACGACTTAGAACCAAAAGCCCATCGTTAAATGCTTGTTCTTGCTCTTTAATAATTAAAACAGGATCCGCTGCAAGTGGGTTAGTATCCATTGCAGTGACAAAAATAGCGATAGGTGAAGAACCCGGTTGTGGTGAACGGCTAAATGGACGCGTTCTTAAAGATGTCCACAGACCCGATTTGATCAAGTTATCTTCGACTTGTTGTTGCGTTAATGTTGATAGCTCATCACGAGTATAAGCTGCAAATGTTTCTTGTTCATCACCATCAATTTCGATGACAACAGATTGAAGCACACGACGCTCACCACGATGAATAGCAACAATTTTACCGCAGGCTGGGCTTGTAAATAAAACCCCTGGGTTCTTTTTATCTTCAAAAAGAACCTGTCCTTTAACTACACGCTCACCTTCTTTAACCAGCATCGAAGGACGCATTCCGACATATTCCTCACCTAGCACAGCTACGTGTTGAATTTTCGGGCCGTCTTCTATCACTTGGGCTGGCTCACCTGCGATAGGAAGGTTGAGGCCTTTTTTAATTTTAATCATAAGATCTGCACAAGTTTATCAGTTAAACCCTAAGCTAACGATTCAGCAATGAATGATAGCGACTCATTAAATAAAAAATAGCTCAAGTAATCGTCATCACTTAAGCAGGTATTCTCACATAATTGTTACTAAATTTTATCTTCTGCCACCCACAATTTTATCAGTTCCCACTCTCTATGTCCGGCTATAGAAGTGACATAGTTCAAGCAAATTGCATTAATATTTAAATTTTTCTGTTAACAATTCGGTATTATCGATATTTAAGCTCATATTTATCGATCGTTGTTTATTATTTACACAATAAAGGTTCATTTAAAAACTATTAACAAACTATATTAATTTTCGATTTACTCGTCTAGAATGCATAAAATATGTACTCTTTTTGTTCAAAAACATTTTCTTGATATGGCTTAAATATGAAATTAAGTAAATTTTTTAGTGCAATTTTTTTATTTGTACTCATATATTCTCCTGCTATTCAGGCAAGTAACTATTCATTTCTACTTAATAATAACGTATCGGATAGCTCAAACTCATCCATTTTTATTCAAATATTTAAGCAAGAAGGTTTATTAGAACTCTACCAAAAAACACCATCAGGAAAATATAAACTGTCGAAAACTTACCCAATTTGTAAGTTTTCAGGAGGGCTAGGTCCCAAAAAAATTGAAGGCGACCTGAAAAGTCCAGAAGGATTTTATCAAATTACAGCGGAACAGCTCAATCCTAATAGTCGGTATTACCGATCTATCAATATTGGTTTTCCTAATGAGTTTGATAAAGCGCAAGGCTATAGCGGTAGCTATCTTATGATCCACGGCAGTTGCGTTTCGGTGGGATGTTATGCCATGACCGATAAATATATGGGTGAGATTTACCAAACAGTAGAAACGGCCTTACTCAGCGGACAGTCGGTCATTAATGTCAGCATTTACCCATTTAAAATGACAAATGAAAATATGCTGCGCTACCGTAATTCCAGCCATTATGCCTTCTGGAAGCAGCTACAACCCGCTTACGAGTATTTCAACCGCACAGGAAGGCCTGCCGAGGTGTCGGTCGCTTTAGGTAAATATGCGGTTATTGACCAAGCTGATACCCCAACAAAATTGTTAGGGTCTAAATCACAATATGCGCTCACCAAGATAGAATAAGACGAAATTACCAGGGTCAATTCGCTGCCAGTTTTCGTTACCCGTTAGTGGTTGCGTTGCGATAACAGAGACCACATCAGTGGGGGTCGTGCACTGCTCAAAATCGATTTCAATATCTTGGTCAAGTAATTTTGCTTTACCAAACGGTGCCTTACGCGTTAACCAATGTAAATTCGTCGAGCTAAAGGCCATCATATATTGCCCATCAGACAGCAACATATTAAATACCCCTTTATGACGTAATTGGTCAGCTAATGTCGCAATAAAACGGAACACGCTTTTCCAATTCGATGGCCTGCGTGGGTATTTTTCACTGAGTTGATGAAGTATCCAACAAAATGCCCATTCGCTATCAGTTTCACCTATTGGGCAATAACGTCCAGTTTTCAGTGTACGATACCCCTTTAATTGCCCATTATGTGCATAAGTCCAATTACGTCCCCATAGCTCACGAGTAAAGGGGTGAGTATTTGCTAACGACACATCCCCCCGATTTGCTTGGCGAATATGCGCAACAACACTTTCTGATTTAATCGGGTATTCCTGCACAAAACGAGCGACAGGTGATAAAAAACTGGGTTGAGGATCTTTAAATGTGCGACACCCGAGCCCCTCATAAAAGGTAATTCCCCAACCATCTTTATGTGGGCCTGTTTGGCCCCCTCGGGAAATTAACCCACTTAGGCTAAACGAAATATCGGTTGGAACATTGGCACTCATGCCAAGTAACTCGCACATTTAAAAGCTCCTGATCAATAATAACGTTACTTCACCATCTCTTTTTCGATTAACTGAATTAAGATATGAATAACTTTAATATGAATTTCTTGGATACGGTCGGCATACCCAAAGTGTGGAACACGAATTTCAATATCCGCGGTTCCAGCCATTTTCCCGCCATCTTTACCTGTTAGCGTGATGACTTTCATACCTTTTTCACGCGCAGCGGCAATCGCTTTAATAATGTTTCCTGAATTACCTGAGGTAGAAATTCCGAGTAAAACATCACCTTTCATGCCAACAGCTTCGATAAAGCGCGAAAAAACATACTCATAGCCGAAGTCATTACTCACACAAGATAAATGACTCACATCTGAAATAGCAATCGCAGGATAACCTGGGCGGTTTTCGCGATAACGCCCAGTTAATTCTTCAGCAAAATGCATTGCATCACAGTGAGAGCCCCCATTACCACAAGATAATACTTTGCCACCTGCTTTAAAAGAGTCAGCAAGTAGAACGGCAGCCTGTTGGATAGCATTAATATTGGCATCATCGCTAAGGAAATTCGATAACGTCTCGGCCGCTTCAGTCAGCTCGCCGCGGATTAAGTCTTGATACATGAGATTTCCTCTTAATTAAGAATACGTTACAGAAATTACGATTAATTTACATCCAAATTATCCTAAAAGAAAAATGGCGTTCCATGGCAAAACTCAGATAGATATCAGTAATTAATCTTTAATAGTCAGATTGTTGCACAGGGATAATTTTGTTTCTACTTTTGATTGTGCTGTCATGACCCTATCGACAAAATTCACCGTATCTCATAACCAATAACCTGACTTTTCATAAAACAAATAAGACTAATTACTACGATAATTTCCTTTATATGACGTTTTTGTGAGCTAAGTTGTAATTAAGATGTAAATACATTGCTAATCCTTTATTAATAGGTATAGATTAAAGCAACAAACAGGTCAGACCTCTTACAAGTGGACAGGAGCTTAACTATGATCCTTCTCAGCATTGTGTTATTTCTCGCCTTAATCGGCGTACTTTGTTACCACAAAACCTCTTTAGTTTTTAGCTCAATATTATTATTGGCCTATACCGCGGTTATGGGGGTCATCAATATTTGGAGCTACTGGATGTTACTGCCAGTTGCCTTGGTTTTATTTCCTTTTGTCTTCACTCCCGTACGTCAATCGCTTTTCTCTATCCGCGCGATGAAAATGTTCCAAAAAGTCATGCCGCCAATGTCAAGTACAGAAAAAGAAGCCATTGACGCTGGAACAACGTGGTGGGAAGGTGACCTTTTCCGTGGTGCTCCAGATTGGAATAAACTGCATAACTACCCAAAACCACAATTAACCGCAGAAGAACAAGCTTTTATGGATGGGCCCGTTGAAACTGTTTGTGGTATGGTCAATGACTTCGAAGTTAGCCATGAACTTGCGGATCTTCCTCCTGAAGTGTGGCAATACCTACGTGATCACCGTTTCTTCGCTATGATCATCAAAAAAGAATATGGTGGCCTTGAGTTTTCTGCTTATGCACAGTCTCAAGTTCTACAAAAACTCGCTGGCGTATCCGGTATTCTTGCTATCACTGTTGGTGTTCCAAATTCATTAGGCCCTGGCGAACTACTACAGCATTATGGGACTGACGAACAAAAACAACGCTATTTACCGGGCTTAGCGACGGGTGAAGAAATTCCATGTTTTGCATTAACGAGCCCTGAAGCAGGCTCAGATGCTGGTGCAATCCCAGATTCAGGTGTCGTTTGTATGGGAGAATGGCAAGGTGAGCAAGTATTAGGAATGCGTTTAACATGGAACAAACGCTATATTACCTTAGCACCAATTGCCACTGTACTAGGTCTCGCATTCAAACTTTCAGACCCTGATAAACTCTTAGGTGGCGAGAAAAACCTTGGTATCACCTGTGCGTTAATTCCAACTAATACCCCAGGTGTTGAAATTGGTCACCGCCACTTCCCACTAAATATTCCATTTATGAATGGTCCTACACGTGGAAAAGATATTTTTGTTCCAATCGATTACATTATTGGTGGGCCAAAAATGGCTGGCCAAGGTTGGAGAATGTTGGTTGAGTGCCTTTCAGTGGGTCGTGGCATTACATTGCCATCGAACTCAACAGGTAGCTTGAAGAGTATCGCTATCGCGACAGGAGCTTACTCTTATATTCGTCGCCAATTCAAATTACCCATTGGTAAAATGGAAGGTATTGAAGAGCCGCTAGCGCGCATCGCGGGTAATACCTATCTAATGGATGCAGCAGCAACTCTCATCACCTCTGGAATTATGTTAGGTGAGAAACCTGCCGTTTTATCCGCTATTGTTAAATACCACTGTACACACCGTGGCCAGCGCGCCATTATTGATGCCATGGATATTACGGGTGGTAAAGGAATCTGTCTTGGGGATTCAAACTTTGTTGCCAGAGCCTATCAAGGCGCACCTATCGCCATTACAGTTGAAGGGGCAAATATCCTAACCCGCAGTATGATCATCTTCGGTCAAGGCGCTATCCGTTGCCATCCTTTTGTATTAGAAGAAATGGCCGCAGCGCAGGACAATAACTTACATAAATTCGATAAAGCCGTATTTGGGCATATTGGACATGTGGTTAGTAACCAATTCCGTAGCTTCTGGCTTGGTTTAACCAATGGCCGTGGAAGTCATGCACCAACCAAAGATGAAACACGTCGTTACTATCAAATGCTAAACCGCCAAAGTGCCAACTTAGCATTGCTATCCGATGTTGCCATGGGTGTGTTAGGCGGTAGCTTGAAACGCCGTGAACGTATCTCTGCTCGTTTAGGGGATATTTTAAGCCACTTGTATCTCGCATCTGCAACCTTAAAACGTTATGAAGATGAAGGTCGCCAGAAAGCAGACTTACCATTAGTGAAATGGGCGGTTGAAGATTGTTTATATCAATCAGAAAAAGCGATGGATGACCTCCTGAAAAACTTCCCTAACAAATTGGTTGCCGGGATCATGCGCATCACACTGTTCCCTACTGGCCGTGCGATGTCGACACCATCAGACCGACTAGACCATAAACTGGCTCAAATTCTGATGGAGCCATCAGAAACACGCGACAGATTGGGCCGTGGGCAGTATTTAACACCTACGGAAAACAACCCTCATGGCTTAGTTAACCAAGCCTTGCTGGATATCATTGCCGCTGAACCTATTTTCGAACGTATTTGCCGCTTAAAAGAGCGTAAGCTCAGCTTTACTCGCTTAGATAAGCTTGCTGACCAACTACTTCCTGAAAACGTAATTACGCAAGAAGAAGCTGATATCTTGCGTAAAGCAGAAGCAAGCCGGTTACGGACGATTAACGTCGATGAGTTTGAGTTTGATGATTTGGGTGTACTTCCGACAAAAAAGTCACCAGATGAACCTTCAAATGAAGAAACTAGTAAGAAAAAGAAAGCGGCTTAATTAATTATTAAGTTTATTAAGTAATAAAAAAACTCAAGGAGTTATTCGCCCCTTGAGTTTTTTATTAGTGCAAATTATACATCAATTTTCTACGTACTCGGGGAGTTTGCTCGTTGTTTAGCCTCTAATATATAAGGTCGTAATTTAATTTTATTATCCCAGTCACCTAGCTTAAATTGACAAATCTCCCCACCTTCATTTGCGCAAATTGTTAGATACTCTTTTGCTTTGTCTATTTTTCCAAATTCGTAAAAATAGATTTCAGAGGCAGCCTCTAACGCTAATAGACGGTAATAACCTTTAGTTTCTATCAACCTCTCCCAATATTTTATTGACTGCTCCAAATCAATCTCCACACCAACTCCGTGATTATTAAAGTAAGCTAATCGGTATAAACCCAGCTGGAAATTAGGATCAATCATTACAGCTTTATTTAAATATTCTAAACCAATTAAACAATTTTCATCTGCAATTCGCTTTAAATTGACTAGACTTTTTTCAGAACAGGTCGAATCATCAAAATATAATAAAAATAAAAGATAATGGGTTTTGGCGTCACCTTCATCTACTTTATTTTTGAGTAGATAAAATTTCTCTGCTGTCTCAATTGGTGTCATGGCCTGAAAAAAATTTTTCTCTTCTTCATGCTTCATATTATTAGTAGAAAAAGCAAGCATCCTATACGACGGAGGTTTCACGTCACTACTTTGTAAAAAATTTTCACTGTATGAATATGAATCATATCCACTGAGAATAAAAACTAGCACAACCAATAACCATTTCATATTAACCTATTAAATACGCGATCGTTATTTGATTTTAAAAATGGTAGTGTATTTTTCATTGTAGTCATTAATACATTATTTAAGCTTATAGATGACTCACTATTAAATAATGAAATCAACTCTGCTAGTTGATTTTCAGGATGAGCTATATCTTTTTGTTTAAACCACACATCAACAATATCTGTTTTTTTTCCATCAATCCAAGTTACCTCTGATATTAATTTATGTTGATTACTATTTTCATCCACATAATCAGAAAATGAATAACTTAAGCTTATTGATGAAATACCGGCCTTACTCAAACCTAATAATTCTTCAGACTGCGTTTTACCATCACTGTTTTTATCTCGCCATAACTTAAGATATTCCCAGTGAAAATCATCATTACTAACAAATCCATCATTATTGCTATCAAAATCCATTAAGCCATCAAAACCATTTAATGCAAAACAACCATTTTCTTTCAGATAATCATCCCCAAATAACTCACTAGAATCATTAATAATTCCATCACTATTTTTATCCATCACCAATAATGCATCACTGGGAGAAACCCATCCGGTTTTTTTTAGCTCTCCATTAAATTTAAATAGCACACCAAAATCATATGGTAAAGTTTCCACTCCATTATTATTTAAGTCAATAATTAAAGGTGTTTTATAGTCCTTTGCTATTTCCTTTATTTTCTTTAAATTTTTCTTTGGTGTTCCTGCTAATTTAATACCATTGACACCAGACTTTTCAAGAAAATCACTCACGAAGTCAATACAATTATTTGATATCAAGTTATAATTCTCATTACCATCCAAATTATTTTTGATTGAATTATATGTCTTAAATAAATTATTTAAATCATTATCAAACACAGGTCCTTGTCCCACAATTGTCAAAGATGATGCTTCTGAATACTTATTATGATCATCGAATGAAATATTATCCGTATTGGTCAAAAAACTATTACCAGCACTAAAACCTATAGATACGCTTTCAAATTGGTTACTTTCCGGATTTGTGCCTTTAAGACCAATAAACACATGACCAAAAGAAGAATCCCCTATATTTGTATTATCACCTACAACATCTATATATTGGCTATCCGGCGGAGAAACAAATATAGTAAAGCTAGGTCCTCCATAGTTAGAGAAACCATTATCATCTAATTCAAACAATCGACTATCACCTTCATTTACGCTTTGTAAATAATGTTCTGGTATATATTCTTTAACATCCATACATCCCCCCCTTTTATCTCTATTAATTTCTCATATAGTTATCTATATCATTGAGATATTTTTTACATTTTTCGCTACCATTTTTAGCACCAATATCTGCATAATATCTAGATTTATCAATATTTTTTATATTTCCATCATCATCAAAAAGAGTAATTTCAACTAAGTAATCACAGACTAATACAGAATCTCTCCCTCCTTTTTTTATTATTTTATCTAGAATTATATTTGCTTTATTTTCATTTTCATTCAATACAACCCCTTTATGATAAAGTTTACTCATTTCAAATAACGCCATATTATTATCAGGATTTATATTAACTGATTCAATTAAGTAATTAACAGCTTTTTTGCAGATGAAATTAGGTATCGACGGTTTAAAATCAAAATACTTGCAATTAGAATCCTTAAGGAATAATTTAAATAATAATAAATTACTATTTGAATCTCCTGATGCAGCCTTTTCAACTAACAAAAAGAAATCTTTTTCATTTCTTGGTGGTGGGTACTCATCACTAATAGATGGTTCATATATTAAATACTTACTATCATAATTAAATGATAACATCCTATATGATGGCATAATGATATCTCTTTTAAAATCATTAGCTTTACACTCTAAAAAGGCTAAGCCAAGTATAAAAATCATCAATTTCATATTATTCTCATTTAAATAAAATCAATCATTAGAAGAAAATAAATTTATTTTTACATATAAAAAAGTATTGTAAATAACCTAAAAGAGTAGTTTTAACCTTAATTAAAAACAAAAAAATCCAGCCATTTATTTAATAGCTGGATCCATTAATTTTTTGAGGAATTATTTAAATTACAACTCCAACGCCAATAATTCCTCTATCGTTTGGCGACGGCGAATCAATTGTGGTTTGCCATTCACAAACATCACTTCGGGTAATAATGGGCGGCTATTGTAGTTTGATGACATGGATGCACCATAAGCGCCAGTGTCATGAAAAACCAGAAAATCGCCAACTTTCACCTCGGGTAAAGCGCGGGTTACCACTAAACCGCCCTCTAACTGGGTAAATACATCTCCTGATTCACACAGAGGGCCAGCGACAATAGTGTCTTTTAGTTGAGCCCCATCAACGTTACGTCCATCCGTGGGTAATACTGAAATATGGTGATAGCTGCCATACATCGCTGGGCGCATTAGGTCATTAAAACCACTGTCTACAAGCACATAGTGGCGGCTACCCATATCTTTAACGGCTCGCACTTCAGCTAACAATACGCCTGATTCCGCAACCAAATATCGGCCAGGTTCTATTTCAAGTTCAATTTTGTGCCCTAAGTGTTGTTCGATACGTTGGCGAGCGTTATCCCATAAGCTGTAATAATGCTGCACATCGATTAATTCATCACCTTCACGATAAGGGGTTGATAACCCACCACCTGCTGAAATGGCATGAAGGTCAACCCCTGCGGTTGTGACTAGCGCCACCATAGAATCACACACATCGGCAAGATGTTGATAGTCAACCCCAGAACCAATATGCATATGAATACCAACCAATGACAAATTATAATGGCGAATTTTTTCTAACGCTAAAGATAAGTCTTCATGCCAAATACCGTGCTTACTATTTTCGCCGCCAGTATTAGTTTTTTGGCTATGACCGTGACCAAAACCAGGGTTGATACGCAGCCAAACAGGATGGCCAGCTTTTTGCTCGCCAATTTGTTCAAGCATATCAATCGAGCCAGCATTCACAGGGATATCTAACTCAGTGACTTTCGCTAATGTCGCTCTATCGAGCACATCCGCTGTAAAGACGATTTCTGAGTTTTCACGCCCAGGCTGGAACCCTGCCACCAGCGCACGTTCAATCTCCCCTAAGGAAACGGAATCGACTTTAACGCCTTGTTGTTTCATTAAGCGCAGGATATGAATATTCGAGCACGCTTTTTGTGCAAAGCGCACGGTATCAAAAACTTGTAATTGCTTGATACGCTCAATGATCACCGCGCTATCATAAACCCAAACAGGGCTACCATACTGCTCAGGTAATGCGCGTAAATACTCAGGGGTTAAATATTGGCTTGTTGTCGTTGCGAATGAAGTCATTGTCTTTCTCGTTTGCAAGTTTTTATTATATTAAAAGCTATTATTCAAAGAATAATACGGGAAAAAAAATATCTATTTTGCTAAAATCTATTCATATTTGATATAGACTTTATTTAAGGACTTTTTATGCAAGCCATTTCATGGCGGCACATCGAAATATTCCGTGCGGTGATGACCACCCCCAACCTGACGGAAGCCGCTGCGCTGCTGAACACTTCACAACCCACTATCAGCCGTGAACTTGCTCGCTTAGAATACCTTTTACAGTTTAAGTTATTCGATAGAGTCAAAGGGCGGTTACAACCTACAGCACAAGGTTTACGGTTTCTTGAAGAGGTTGAACGCTCCTATTATGGTTTAGAGCGCATTAAAAATTCAGCGGAAACCATCCGGCGCTTCGAACATGCACAAATATCGATAACCTGTCTACCGGCTTTCGCCCAATCTTTATTACCTCAGGTTTGCCAATCGTTTATGGAAAATTACCCTGATGTCAGCATCACGGTGATCCCACAAGAGTCCCCTGTATTAGAGGAATGGTTGTCAGCCCAACGTTACGATTTCGGCTTAACAGAGCATCTACAAATGCCACCAGGAACTGAACAACAAACACTAGGAAGTTTAAATGAAGTGTGTGTCTTACCGGCGAGCCACCCTTTAACCCAAAAAGAAGTGTTAACACCCAGCGATTTTCAAGGCCAACGTTTTATTAGCCTGTCATTAACTGACAGCTACCGTCAGTTGATTGACTCAACCTTTGCGGAACACCACGTCGAACGAAAAATGGTCATGGAAACGCATTCGGCATCATCCATTTGCGCTATGGCACTAAAAGGGATTGGAGTTTCTATTGTTAACCCGTTAACTGCATTAGATTTCCATCAACAATCAGCTGGGAAGTTAGCTCTACGCCCACTCAGTTTTTCGATTCCTTTTACTGTTAGTTTAATAAGGCCAATTCACCGCCCTTCATCACAATTGACCAATATTTTTACTCAACATTTAGAGGATAACTTTAATCAAATAAGAACTCAGCTAACTTCCGCGCTGTTGCATCAATAGGTGCCAATGAGGTGAAGTTTCAAACCAATTAGCGAGATAATCAATCACCACCCTCAGGGCGGTTGGCATTTTTTGGCGGCTAGTATACACAGCGTAAATACCTAGTGGCATTGGAGTATATTCAGGTAATAACTGAACTAACTCACCCGAAGCCAAATGATTAGCAACTGAATAATAAGGTTGCATAGAGATACCCGCCCCCTGCAATGTTGCTTCAGCGAGAAATACGGATTCGTTAGCACTTAAGCGCCCATCAACTAACACACTATGCTGCATGCCTGCTTTTTCAAATACCCATAAGCTACGACCAAAAAAATTGTAGGTTAAGCAATCAAGCAAAACTAAATCCTCTGGCTTTTCAGGCTGTTTTTTTCCTTTTAAAAAGTCAGGTGAAGCACAAATGACAGAATGGCAAGTTGACAAGGGTTTTGCGATTAAACTCGGTTCCAATTGATTCGTGATACGGATTGCCAAATCAATTCGTTCTTCTATCAAATTTACCGATTTATTCGATATTTGCATATCAATAGCCATATTCGGGTAGAGCTTCATAAACTCAGAAATAGCCACAGAAAGCGCACTTTGGGCGATTGATTGTGAACAACTAATACGCACTAAACCAGATAATGCTTTTGCATCAAGCTCTTGCTGCACAGGCACCATTTGGGAAATCGCATTAAGTTGCAAAGATTGTTGATATACCCCTTCCCCTGCTGAAGTTAGACTTAATTTCCGAGTGGTGCGATTTAATAAACGTACTCCCGCCCATTGCTCCATTTCTGACAAATAGCGTGTCACCATCGCTCTAGACATATCCAGTTTTTCTGCGGCTCCACTTAGGCTGCCTTGTTCAACGATAGTAATAAATACCTCAGCCGCTTTTAATCTATCCATACCATTCTCATTTGACCGAATTATGCAACAAACAACACCTAATTATGGGGTTTTTCATCTCATCATTGCAATTTAGTATACACGACATGCAAAACAAACTTTTCTGTATAACTTCATTTTAGGATACAACATGAAATTGACCTTATTAGCGGCAACCGCGCTATTTGCCACAACGATAAATCTGGCCCAAGCTGAAACACTCACACTAGATGTTTATAACCCTGGAAATAACAGCGTATTTCCAGTTTCCTCTGAAATAATTAGCGGTTCAAGTGAAGTGGTGTTGATTGATGCACAATTTCAAAA
This sequence comes from Providencia sp. PROV182, assembly GCF_028480325.1. Lineage (NCBI taxonomy): Bacteria > Pseudomonadati > Pseudomonadota > Gammaproteobacteria > Enterobacterales > Morganellaceae > Providencia > Providencia sp. PROV182. The sequence continues at coordinate 59,650 of NZ_JAMPOL010000011.1, forward strand.
AAATGATGCACAACAATTGGTTGATAAGATTAAAAAACTCAATAAAAAATTAACTACGATTTACATTAGCCATTCTGACCCAGACTACTATTTTGGGCTAGATACCCTAACAAACGCCTTCCCAGAGGCTAAAGTGATCGCAACAGCAAACACAGTTGAAGCCATTAAAGCCACTAAAGATAGCAAACTTGCTTACTGGGGCGGTGTATTAAAAGATGAAGCCCCTGCCCATGTTATCGTCCCTGAAGTGATTAAAGGAGATAGCTTTACGGTTGATGGCGAACGACTTGAAATTAAAGGCCTTGATGGCGCTTCGCCAGATAGAACCTATGTCTGGGTTCCATCATTAAAAGCCGTTGTGGGGGGCGTTATTGTTTCTGACAATATTCATGTTTGGGTAGCAGATACCCAAACAGAAGAGTCACGCAAAAATTGGCTGCAAACATTAAAAGACATCAAAGCTCTGAACCCAGCAACCGTTGTTCCCGGCCACTTTACGGGGGCGTCTAAATTAGATGTAGCGACGGTTTCTTTCACTCAAAAATATTTACAGGACTTTGAAAGTGCATATAAAACAAGTAAAAACTCAGGTGAGCTCATCCAAAAAGTTGCAGCGAAGTATCCACAATTAGATGATAAATCAAGCTTAGAACTTAGTGCAAAAGTCATTAAAGGCGAAATGAAATGGCCTCAGTAATTAAGTAATATTCACTATTTCAGCCAGTTGCGCGGTATGCCCCGTATCTGCACACTGAATGACTTACTAAAAGCAATTTGGCTGATTTAACCGAATGATAGTGGTATTAATTTTTTGATAATGATACAACTTAACTCAAATTATTTAAAAATAGCAAATAAAGAGAACGATTATGAGCAACATCACCCTACACTATATTTATGACCCTTATTGCGGCTGGTGCTATGCCGCTGCGCCTTTAGTCGAAATTGCCAAGCAACACCCAAGTATCAACATTGAAATGCATGGTGGTGGCATGCTAGCAGGTGACGCTCGTCTACATTTAGATGATAATTTTCGCCAATATATTCTGCAATCCGATAAGCGCATTGCATCAATGACAGGGCAAGTGTTTGGCGATGACTATATAAAAATGCTACACGAACCTAATTTGGTTATGGACTCAACACCACCGCAAACCGCTATATTAGCGGCAACCAAGCAAGGCAAAGGCTTTGAAATGCTTAAAGCCATTCAAAAAGCACACTATATTTCAGGACGCCATATTAAAGATACCGCGGTACTTCTTGAGCTCGCCAAAGAAATTGGCCTCGATGTAACCCAGTATGTGTCCGACTACAGTGAGTGTGAGCAACATGAAACTGCGGCCCACATTGGAACAAGTAAGGCTCTGTTAGCGCAGTCAGGTGCATCCGGTTTTCCAACACTGTTAATACAACAACAGGATAGATGGTTGCGTGTTCCATTACAAAATTACCTCGGTGAGCCGAGTAAATGGCAGCAGTTTTTAGACTCTCTAGTAACAACAGCGTCTTAACAACTACAACTCCGATTTTTACTCACCCCTTTCATGCATGCACGTATGGTTGTCTTTTAATTTAATATTCAATTATTGATAAATACAACCATATGCTAGCACTAATAATTAGCGCAGGGCCAAATGGGATCGTCTTCGTTTTTTTAGCTATTTTTGCCCCAGATAGTATCTCAGGGTAGGCCTGATTCGCCTGTTGCTTCTTTTGATATATTTTAGGCAATAACCCATAGATTACCCAATATTGTAATAGCCCTACCCCTGCGGCAGTCCCCAGAAAGTAAGGAAGCTGCCAAACCCCAAGCCAGGCAGAACAAGCGGCAACGAGTTTAAAATCCCCCCTCCCCATTTGTGGCTGAGACGTTTGTTTTTCAACCAATGTCACCACCATAAGCATTACTAAGTAACTGATCAGCACCGCGTAAATAGCTGAAACCACATTCCCATTTGGCAAATGAATTTGATATAACAGCCCCAACCATAATAATGGGTATGTAAGAATATCAGGGAGATAACCTATTTTATTATCAATGATGAATAATGGAATTATCAAATTAATATATAGTGTCAAAAATAAAACCATATATAAACCATCAGACGTCCAATATATTATAAAAATTAATAAGCCATATATTAGAAGTAGAATAGTATTTTTAATAAAAATTTTTGATTTATCAAAAAAAACAACTGGTAAATAAACAAGCAGCTTTTTAGTCGAGAAAAAAGAGATTAATAACATAATCAAAGCAGAAAAAATACAAACAAAATCAAACGGATTTGTAAATTTTCCATTTTGGCATGCTAATATAAACTGCTCAGACGGTGAAATAATAGATATAGCTGATGATATAAAAATACAAATTAGTTCCCTCATATTAACTCCTTATTCCTTTATGGAGATAAAAATAAATATACTGTGAATTTTCGATGCTCCCAACACTTTAATTCCGTTGAGTGGAGTCGGTTTATTCGAATATCATGATCTCCTAGTTTGCTTTCATCACTGTTTAAGATATCGCTTATGGCACAGACATACTATAAAAGGTCAGTATTTCGTTATAAACTAGGTAGTAGCGCTTGAGTTTAACAATTCAACCCCCATATTCATCAAAGTTATATTATTTATTAACCCAGTTTGTACTAAGGAAAAGCTATGCGCATTCCACGCATTTATCACCCAGAGCCTCTTCAAATAAATACAACAATTTCTCTTGGTGATGATGCCGCAAACCATGTCGGCCGGGTGCTACGCATGACTGCTGGCCAAAAACTCGAACTTTTTGATGGCAGCAATCAGACCTTTAGTGCTGAAATTACTGAAGCAACTAAAAAAAACGTATTCGTACACATTGAAAATAGCCAAATTGATGATAGAGAATCCCCGCTCGATTTGCACCTAGGGCAAGTCATGTCTCGTGGGGAAAAAATGGAATTTACCATCCAGAAATCTGTCGAACTCGGAGTTAATACAATAACACCTTTATTATCAGAACGTTGTGGTGTTCGCTTAGATGGCGAACGACTCGAAAAAAAATTACTACAATGGCAAAAAATTGCAATTGCAGCCTGTGAACAATGCGGCCGCAACCGAATTCCAGAAATTCGCCCAGTGCAAACCCTTGAAGCCTGGTGCACCGAGAATGACGGTGCGTTTAAAGTCAATTTACACCCACGGGCGACAGAAAGTATTAATACGCTACCCACTGAACTAAAGAAAGTACGATTGTTGATTGGCCCTGAAGGTGGCTTGTCAGCAGACGAAATTGCCATGACAGCAAACTATCAATTTACCGATATACTGTTAGGGCCTCGAGTATTACGAACAGAAACGACTGCGCTAACCGCTATCACAGCACTGCAAGTGCGCTTAGGTGATCTGGGGTAAGGAGAAAAAATGATCAAGCTCGGTATAGTGATGGATCCTATTTCATCCATCAAAATCAAGAAAGACACCAGTTTTGCAATGATGTTGGAAGCTCAGCGTCGTGGTTATGAAATCCATTATATGGAAATGAATGACCTGTATTTACACCAAGGTGAAGCTCGCGCACAAACAAAAATCGTGACGGTCGAAGAAAACCCTGAAAAATGGTATGAATTTCATGGCGAACAAGATATCGCCCTAAGTTCACTTGATGCCATTTTAATGCGTAAAGACCCGCCTTTTGACACTGAATTTATCTATGCGACTTATATTTTAGAAAGAGCGGAACAAGCCGGCACCCTAATTGTGAATAAGCCGCAAAGCCTACGCGACTGTAATGAGAAATTGTTTACGGCTTGGTTTGCTGAATTAACACCGGACACATTAGTCACTCGCAGCCCACAAAAATTGAGAGAATTTCACCAAAAACATGGCGATGTCATTTTTAAACCACTCGATGGTATGGGCGGCGCTTCGATTTTCCGCCTCAAACAAGATGACCCAAATGTGGGTGTGATTATTGAAACGCTAACAGAACATAGCTCCCGCTACTGCATGGCACAAAACTTCCTGCCAGCAATTAAAGATGGTGATAAACGTGTCTTAGTTGTTGATGGTGAACCCGTTCCGTATTGTTTAGCACGAATTCCAGCTCAAGGCGAAACCCGAGGTAACCTTGCTGCAGGTGGCCATGGGGAAGCGCGTCCATTAAGTGAAAGTGACTGGGCCATTGCGCGTGCTGTCGCGCCAACATTAAAAGAAAAAGGCTTAATTTTTGTTGGTCTTGATATCATCGGTGACCGTTTAACTGAAATTAACGTGACCAGCCCAACGTGTGCACGGGAAATTGAAGCCGCATTTGATATCTCCATTACCGGTATGTTAATGGATGCCATTGAACGCCGTCTCAATAAATAATTTATAGCAGTGGTTTATCTTTACTGATGATTTTTATTTTTTTTACACAATATATTGTTTTAACAAGATATATTGTTTTCAAACGGTAAAAGTCATCAGTTTTATTTACCACCTTATAGTTTTGCCTTTTATTGTGTTCTATCAATTGTTTTTAAATTTGCTGGAGTCTAAGTTTGAATCTGCAAAACCATTTTCTTATCGCCATGCCATCCTTAACAGACCCTTATTTTGAACAGTCGGTCGTTTATGTGTGTGAGCACAATGAAAAAGGGGCGATGGGGATCGTGATTAACAAACCTATTGATGACTTTTCTGTCGATACGATGCTCAAAAAACTCGAAATTACGATTTCAGATAAAATTGATAACCGTAATTTAAAAAAGCCCGTCATTGCGGGAGGCCCTGTTGCAGAAGAACATGGGTTTATCTTACACACACCAATTAAAGGCTTTTTATCTAGCCTGCATTTAAATGATGACGTTATGGTGACGACGTCAAAAGATATCTTAGAGACTTTAGGAAGTGAGCACTCGCCTACCAACTCATTAGTGGCGCTAGGTTATGCAAGCTGGGAGCCAGGCCAACTTGAGCGTGAAATTATGGAAAATAGCTGGCTAACCGTTGAAGCTTCTCCTCAGCTTATTTTTGACACACCCATTCATGAACGCTGGAGTGCCGCGGCTAAATTAATTGGTGTTGATATTCATACAATTTCAATGCAAGCGGGGCATGCTTAATGTCTGGAAGAACTTTGTTAGCCTTTGATTTTGGAACCAAAAGTATCGGTGTTGCAGTTGGACAAGAAATTACAGGTACTGCACGACCATTAACCTCATTGAAAGCCAGTGACGGCCGCCCTGATTGGCAACAAATCGAAAAGTTACTTAAAGAATGGCAACCACAGTTGGTTATTGTCGGGCTTCCCCTTAATATGGATGGTACGGAGCAACTGGTTACAAGCCAAGCCCGTAATTTTGCAAATCGGATTCATGGCCGTTTTGGTGTTAAAGTCGAATTACATGATGAACGTCTTTCCACGGTTGAAGCAAAAGCAGGCCTTTTTGAACAAGGCGGTTATCGAGCACTAAGCAAAGGCAAAGTTGATTCAGCCTCTGCCGTGGTGATCCTTGAAAGCTGGTTTGAACAACAGATGTAATTATTGCGTATTTTGCGTGGTTATTTTTAGCTTAACCTCACGCCATGGTGCCGTTCTGATGTAATTTGCTTTACACTATGGTCAACAGCCGCTATTCATGTATGACATGAATAAAATAGTATTGAATAAACCATATTGAATAAAATAATGACCATTCAAAATAATATCTCTGATGTCACCGCGCGTATTGAGCATGCTGCCGCAGAGTGTCAGCGCTCATCACAAGACATTACGCTACTCGCGGTAAGTAAAACAAAACCTTGTGAAGCTATTTCAGAAGCCATTGAGGCAGGTCAGCGCCAATTTGGTGAGAATTATGTTCAAGAAGGTGTTGAGAAAATTCAATATTTTTCACATAGAAATGACCTTATTTGGCATTTTATTGGCCCATTACAGTCAAATAAAAGCCGCCTTGTCGCTGAACATTTTGACTGGTTTCATACCTTAGACAGAGCGAAAATTGCTCAGCGCTTAAATGACCAACGTCCTAGTGAAAAAGCCCCTCTCAATGTGCTAATCCAAATTAATATCAGCGATGAAAACAGTAAATCGGGTATAACACTAGCAGAAGTCGCAGAACTTGCTGCACAGGTCGCTACTATGCCAAACCTAGTGTTACGCGGCCTGATGACGATCCCTGCACCTGAAACGGATTATGAACGCCAGTGTGCGGTGTTTCATCAAATGAATGAGGCATTTGAGCAATTAAAAACCACTTATCCCACGGTTGACACTCTTTCAATGGGGATGACTGACGATATGCGTGCAGCAATCCATTGCGGTTCAACACTTGTTCGCATAGGAACCGCTATTTTTGGCGCGCGCCAATATCACCAATAACAATATCACCAATAAATAGGAGAACAGAATGCAACATCGTAAAATTGCCTTCATCGGCGCCGGAAATATGGCTCACGCCATCATTGCTGGGCTGGTTAACCATGGTTACCCTGCATCGATGATCACGGTGTGTTCTCCTACACCTGTGCGTCGAGATAAACTGGCTGAACAATATGGCATTATCAGCAGTCATGATAACTTAGCCGCTGTCAAAGCTGCAGATGTGATTGTCCTTGCCGTTAAGCCGCAAATGATGAAAGAAGTCTGTGAACCACTACAAAATGCGGCTGATTTTGAGCAAAAATTAGTCCTAACCATTGCGGCTGGGATCCCAGCAGAACGTTATAACGACTATTTCGCTCATTCGCTGAATTTAGTGCGCATCATGCCAAACACGCCATCATTGGTAGGGAAAGGCGTTAGTGGGCTATTTGCTCAAGGGAAAGTTTCAGAGCAAGACAAACAATTTGCACAAGAACTGATGCAAAGTGTCGGCTCGACGATTTGGTGCCAACAAGAACAAGAAATCAATAACATTATTGCTATTACTGGTAGCTCTCCTGCCTATTTTTTTCTATTTATGGAATCAATGCAGCAAAAAGCAGAGCAACTCGGTTATGATAAACAACAAGCTAGAGAGCTCGTTCTTCATGCGATTGAGGGGGCTGTAGAACTTGCTAAGTCACAAAATGACACGGCTTTTTCAACTCTACGTGAACAAGTCACCTCTAAAGGCGGTACCACCGCGATGGCTTTAGAGCAATTTTATAATGGAAATCTTCCGCAGATTGTTGCCGATGCAATGCAAAGCGCAATAAACAGAGCGGAAGAAATGGAAAAACTTTTTTAAATTAATCGCGGAACTCACCATGCAGACCTTAGTATTCGTCGTTACTACCCTGATTCAACTGTATATTTTTGTATTACTACTGCGCGTATGGATGCAGTGGGTGCGTGCAGATTTTTACAATCCCTTTTCGAAATTTGTTGTCAAAGCAACACAGCCTATCGTCGCACCATTGCGCCGAGTCATTCCTTCTTTTGGCGCAATAGATACCGCTTCAGTGGTTGTGGCATTTATTTTAGCCATTGCAGCTATTATTTTTGGTATGTGGGCGACTAACTTGCTCCCTATTTTAGGCATAAGTATTTTACCTATGGGGCTGATTTTATTATTAACCTATACCGGTAAATTGATTTTTTGGATGATTTTAATCCGTGCAATTTTAAGCTGGGTCAGCCAAGGCCGTAATCCTGTAGACTATTTATTATACCAATTAACAGAACCTTTAATGGCGCCAATTCGTCGTATCATCCCTGCTATGGGCGGGTTAGATTTCTCCGCAATGATTGTAATGTTTATTTTAATCGCGCTGAATTATCTGCGTGTTGATATCTCACTGATGATTGACCCATCATTGACTGCAATGATGTATTCCATTGGTATTATGTAAAAACGAGTTTTAAATAATGCAAAAAGTTGTTTTAGCCACCGGTAACCCCGGGAAAGTGAATGAGTTAGCTGACCTATTACGTGATTTTGGGATGGATATCGTCGCACAAACCTCATTAGGTGTTGAATCTGCAGAAGAAACAGGCTTAACCTTTATTGAAAATGCGATCTTAAAAGCACGCCATGCAGCAGCACAAACCGGGTTACCCGCAATTGCTGATGATTCAGGAATTTCTGTTGATGCACTCGGTGGCGCACCTGGCATTTACTCTGCACGTTATGCAGGGGAAGATGCGACCGATGAGCAAAACCTGATAAAATTACTTGAAGCAATGAAAAATGTGCCTGACGACCAACGTCAGGCTCAATTCAACTGCGTTCTGGTCTATTTACGCCATGCAGAAGACCCAACGCCGTTGGTTTTTCATGGTCGCTGGCACGGTGTCATAACTCATGAACGCAAAGGCCAAGGTGGCTTCGGTTATGACCCTATATTTTATGTTCCTGAATTAGGTTGCACCTCAGCAGAGTTAACAAAAGCAGAAAAACAAGCCGTTTCACATCGTGGAAGAGCCCTCACAATGATGTTGGATGCGCTGAAGAATGCTTAAATTACCCCCGCTGAGCCTGTATATCCATATCCCCTGGTGTGTGCAAAAATGCCCTTATTGTGACTTCAACTCGCACACACTTAAGGGGGAAATTCCTCAGCAAGAATATGTGGCACACTTGTTGGCCGATTTAGACATTGATGCAAAATTAGTTGCAGGGCGTTCGGTAAAAACCATTTTTATTGGGGGTGGAACGCCCAGTTTATTAAGTGCTGAGTCAATGCAAGCATTAATGGATGGCGTACGTCAGAGAGTTGATTTAGACCCTCACGCAGAAGTCACCATGGAAGCAAACCCCGGCACTATTGAGGCTGGCCGTTTTGCAGGTTACCAAGCGGCAGGAATCAACCGTATTTCTATTGGTGTACAAAGTTTCGGTAATGACAAATTAATCACTTTAGGGCGTATTCATGGCGCTGATGAAGCGAAACGCGCCGCTCAGTTGGCCACTAATCTTAATTTAAGAAGCTTTAACCTCGATTTAATGCATGGGTTACCTGCGCAAACTCAAGTTGAAGGTTTATCTGACCTGCGCCAAGCCATTGAACTTGCACCTCCGCACCTGTCTTGGTACCAATTAACCATTGAACCCAACACTCAATTTGGCTCACGTCCTCCGGTATTACCCGATGACGATACTCTGTGGGATATTTACACCGAAGGCCATAAATTATTGAGCGCGGCAGGTTATCAGCAATATGAAACATCCGCCTATGCTAAACCCGGTTACCAATGCCAACACAATCTCAATTACTGGCGCTTTGGTGACTATTTAGGCATCGGTTGTGGTGCTCATGGAAAAATTTCTTTTGAAGATGGTCAAATTTTACGAACCGTAAAAACAAAACACCCTCGAGGTTATATGGAGGGGCGTTATATGCACCAATCCTATGATGTTGATGCCTCCGATAGGCCATTTGAATATTTCATGAACCGCTTTCGCCTGCTTGAAGCTATGCCTCGCGCTGAATTTACCCAATATACAGGGTTACCAGAATCAACAGTTAGAGCGGCTATTGATGAAGCCTTAGCTAAAGGCTATATCACAGAAACCGTGAATGAATGGCAGATCACAGAGCATGGAAAATTGTTTCTCAATTCCCTATTAGAGTTATTTTTAGGTGAAGAGTAGCGGTTATTCGATTTATTTATAATATCATTTCACTTATAAATTAGATGAAAGCCCACTTTATTTGACGTGGGCTTTTGTTTAGAGATAAAAATGAAATAGACAAGAATAACAATTGAGGTAATACATATTGCCACCATCAATAAGACAGTGGCAGATATCTGTTATAGAGCATTCACCACCGCATTAACTTGCTCTGTTAAGCTAACTAAACCGCCACCAGACAAGTACCATAAGTCAGATTGCAGGTAAGTAATTTTGCCATCTTTATAAGCTTTGGTTTCTTGAATATTGCTGTCTTCAAATACCGTTTTATCCAGTTTACCTGCACCAATCGCTTCGCTACGGTCAACAATCAGGATCACGTCTGGATTCGCTTGAGCAATAGTTTTGGTATCCACTACACGACGTTTTGCTTTATCTGCACTTTCATCAACAGGTAGGTCAGCGCGTTGCGCTTTCACAACGTTGTAAACAACAGCTTGGCTGTTTGGAATTAATTTGCCGTCATTATGCATCAGCACTAACACTTTTTTATTAGAATCAGCCGCTTTCTTCTGGGCGTCTGCGATGACTTTATCTAATTGAACCAACTGCTCATCAACCGCTTTTTGGTTACCATAGAGCTCACCAATCACACCAATGTTGGCTTTTACAGAATCAATATAGTGCTTGCTATCAGAGCCTAAATTGATGGTGGGTGCAATTTTTGATAACTCATCATAAGACTTACCTTGACGGCCCGTGATCACAATCAGGTCAGGTTTTAATTGCGCGATTTTGGCTAAATCAGGTTGTTTCATTCCACCTGCATTTTCCATTGATGCAGGGATGCTGCCTTTTATATAAGCGGGAGCATTGCCAGTTGGTAGTGCAACAACCTTGTCACCTAAGCCGAGTTTTTGCATTGAGTCATAAACACCGAAATCAAACAGAACCACTTTTTGTGGTTTTTTCACGACTTCAGTTTCACCTGATAGGTGTTTGATCGTCACTTTTTCAACACCTTGTGCTGTAACCGCATTTGGCGTGAAAGTGGTAGATTCAGCGCTGAGAGCGAAAGGCGCAGAGAATGACAACACAGAAACAAGCAGAGCAGGAATGAACTTTTTCATTTAAATGATCCCAATTTAGTCATTAAGCCAAACCCGCATTGTAAAGTGAGCAGCTTAGATGTCAATCAAATAAGAATCAATTTCATTTTCATTCCCATTAATGGAATTAATGTCACACAAATTGATGATAGAGATAATACAGATAAAATAAAAAAACAGTAATGTACAAAAAATACATTACTGCTCATAAGGTTATTGTGATTTTAGTGCTATCAGCTACTTTTGATTGAATTAAGTAATGAGACGCGTTGTTGCTCTATTGAGGTTACTTTAGAACAAACTTGTTGGCCAAATTGCTGGAAGCTTTTCTCTTGTTTTTTCCATTCAGATTCGAGCTCTTGTTGTAACCCGCCTAAGTTCCCTAACATACCTTGTAGCGCTTTATTAGCATCACCACCCGATAATAATTGCTTGCGCCCCATTTCGTTGATGCTGTCTTGTAAAATGCCACCCAAGCTTTCATTAACTAACTCGCGTCCTTTCGCTTCAACGGTTTTCATGGCTTCATGGTGAAATACATAACCATTAGGGCGAGTCTCAATAATTTGATTGATTTGCCCATTAAGCTCTTTTTCTAGTTTTGTTAACCGGTTACGGATATTGCTATCGCTACCAACCACTTTAACAACAACTTTGTCTATCGTTTCCCTTGAAGTTGATAATTTTTTTTCTGATTCTTGTTTTATCCAAGGTAAATCCTGACGGATAGAGGCTTGGTAACGAATAGCTTGCTGCTTTTGGGCCACTGTTGCAGCAACATTTTTACCGTTAAGCGTGATATCACCATTTGGCGTAATTTTTAAATCGCCACTTGCACCAATAACTTGCACACTTTCAGGTGTCATAACGATGTCATCCTTTGGTGTTACAGAACAGTTATAATCTGCAGCTTGGCTCGTCGCACAAGCAAGGAGTGAAAATGCAATTAATGTACGGCGTAACATAAAATCTCCTAGTAGAGCATTAATTAAAAAACAGAACGCCCAATTCGTTTCGATAATAACTCTAAAGCCGCACAGCCGACTAAAGAGTTCCCCGCCGAGTCTAGCTCAGGTGACCAAACCGCTACGGTAAATTGGTTTGGAACCACACAAACAATACCGCCACCAACACCAGACTTGCCGGGCATTCCTATCCGAAATGCAAACTCACCAGAACCGTCATACATACCACAAGTCATCATTAATGCATTGATTTGCCTTGATTGTAGTGGCGTGATGATGGGGTCAATAGAGCAAGATGACATCCCTTGCGATGTTAAATAGGAAAAACACCTCGCTAATTCAACACAGTTCATACTTAGAGAGCAATAATGAAAATAAGTTTCGAGAACCGTTAAAACATCATTTTCAAAATTCCCAAAAGATTTCATAAGATAAGCAATAGCTGCATTACGACTGGCGTGTTCCAATTCTGAGCGAGCGACAACCGTGTCATAACTGATATCCGGTTCGCAGGACAACTTTCGGACAAACTCTAGCATGCGCTGTTTAGGTGCGCTTAGACGTGATTGCAACATATCAGCAATAACAATAGCTCCCGCATTGATAAACGGGTTTCGAGGTATCCCCTTTTCCATTTCAATTTGAATTAACGAATTAAAGGGTAGCCCTGAGGGTTCTTTACCTACACGGCTCCAAATTTCCTCTTCCTCATAACGTGTCATTGCAAGCGTGAGGCTTAATACTTTTGAAATAGATTGAATTGAAAAACGTTGATATGCGTCCCCTGCGGTGAAAATATCACCGTCAATCGTGGATACCGCAATGCCTAAATGGTGGGAAGGTACGCAACCTAAAGCAGGAATATAATTTGCAACACAACCTTGCCCAATCAGTGGGCGAACTTGGTCTAGGATATCGTTGAGTAGCTGGTTAGAAAACATGGCGCTCAAAACGTTGACTCCAGATAGTATTTGCAACAGAAAATAAAGGCACCCAATTTTTGGATGCCTCTTCAAGCGACTGAAAGCTCAGTTTATTTATTGAGATTGACTCAATAAAATTATTCTTCCCACCAAACATCAAACAGCTCAGAAACGACGACGTCATTCATGCCTTTTGATTTTAGCCAATTTTCAACAATTTGACGGTGCTCTTCGGTACATTTGCCAATTTTTTGTAAGCAAACGATCCCTTCCCAGTTCATATAGCCACTTGCTTCAAACGCCAAACCATTAGGTTCAATCGCTTCTGCAATCAGTTGGTCAACGGTGCTGTCAACTTCCTCAATCGGCGTACCTTCTTTAAAGCTCCACTTAACAGTAAAGCCTAACTCTTGGAACTCATCCAAGCGTAATTTTTTACGTAAACGACGACTACGTGGTTGTTTAGCCATTATTTGATCCTCTCAAACATTAAATCCCATACACCGTGCCCTAACCGCTGGCCGCGCTTTTCAAATTTTGTTTCTGGTCTTGTTTCTGGACGAGGAACGTAATCACCTGATGGTGATAAGTTTTTATACCCTTCGACACTCGTCATCACTTCAAGCATGTGCTCTGCATAAGGCTGCCAATCTGTTGCCATATGGAAAACACCGCCGATAGCTAGTTTGCTACGAATTTTTTCTGCAAACGGAACTTGCACAATACGGCGCTTATTATGTTTCGCTTTATGCCATGGGTCAGGGAAAAATAACTGAACCATCGCAAGGCTGCCGTTTGGGATCATGCAGTCTAAAACTTCTATTGCATCATGGCACATCACCCGTAAATTGGTGACGTTTTCTTCTTTTGCTGATGCTAAACATGCGCCAACACCGGGAGCATGAACTTCAATACCTAAAAAGTTTTTATCTGCATTTTGAGATGCCATGGTCACCAATGAGGCGCCCATCCCAAACCCAATTTCCAAGGTAACTGGATTTGAGTTATTGAATACTTTGGCAAAATCAAAAGGTTCATTGATAAAATCGATGCCTTTTTCTGCCCATTCTTTTTCTAATGCGTCTTCCTGACGTTTTGTCAGACGCCCTTGACGGCGGACAAAACTACGGACTCGGCGCATAACCCGCCCATCTTCATTATATTCGGGGGAGATAACATTATTGATCATAATAAAGGTTCTAAAATGAGTGCCCAATTAAGTTAATGTGCCAACAATCAAGTTTATAAGGTGATTGGTTACCAAACCTATCAATTTACAGCCCTAAATGCCCAAGTTGTAGTGATTAACTTTACCCTTGAGGCATGATGGATATCGGAGTTTAGCAAAACTTCCACAAGGATGCAGTTGATAATTCGCTAACTTTACACTAAACAACACAATAGCGGTTTACAGCCCCCTTCGTCTATGTTGCAATTCCTACCATGACTGGAAATATCAATAAAAAATAAAATTATTAATGGAAGCTCAACAATTTTCATCTGCAGTACTTAACTGGTATCACAAATATGGTCGTAAGACGTTGCCATGGCAACAGGAAAAATCGTCTTACCATGTTTGGTTATCAGAAGTTATGCTGCAACAAACCCAAGTGAGTACTGTAATCCCTTATTTTGAGAAGTTTATCTCTCGCTTTGAGGATGTGACCGCCCTTGCCAACGCTCCTCTTGATGAAGTTTTGCACTTATGGACAGGGCTCGGCTATTACGCCCGGGCTAGAAATCTCCATAAAACCGCTCAAGTGATCGCGACTCAATATGGTGGCTCATTTCCCACTACATTTGATGAGGTTTTAGCGCTGCCCGGGGTTGGCCGGTCCACTGCTGGGGCAATTTTATCATTATCGCAAAAACAGCATTACCCTATCCTCGATGGTAATGTTAAACGCGTATTAGCTCGAGCTTATGCGGTTGATGGCTGGCCGGGTAAAAAAGAAGTCGAAAACCGTTTGTGGGAAATCAGCACTGATGTCACCCCACAAGTGGGAGTTGAATTTTTTAACCAAGCGATGATGGATTTAGGCGCAATGATCTGCACTCGCAGTAAACCAAAATGCGAACTATGCCCGCTTAATTTTGGCTGTATGGCCTATGCTAATCATTCATGGCAAAACTACCCAGGTAAAAAACCAAAACAGAAAATCCCTGAAAAGAGTGCTTGGTTTCTAATTATTCAGCACGACGATGATGTGTGGTTAGAACAACGCCCACCATCCGGTATTTGGGGGGGATTATTTGCCTTTCCACAGTTTGATTCTTTAGAGCAACTCAATGATTGGCTGAACGAATCTGGCTTTGAGTATACTCAATTAGAGCAATTAATTTCTTTCCGTCACACATTTAGCCATTTTCATTTAGATATTATCCCTGTAAAAGTTAAGATTCAGGCATTTAATTCTGCCATGGATGAAGGCAAAGGACTCTGGTATAACTTACACTTAGGCGCAACTATCGGCCTTGCTGCCCCAGTTGAAAGTTTACTAAAACAGCTCGCCTTACTACCTGATATTTGAGGAAAAATTAATGAGTAGAACCATTTTTTGTACATTTTTACAACGTGATGCAGATGGGCAAGATTTTCAGCTTTACCCAGGTGAGTTAGGAAAACGTATTTTTAACGAGATTTCAAAAGAGGCGTGGAGCCAGTGGATGGCAAAGCAAACCATGCTCATTAATGAAAAGAAACTTAATACGATGAACCCTGATGACCGTAAAATGTTAGAACAAGAAATGATTAAGTTCTTGTTTGAAGGCCACGATATCCATATTGATGGCTATACACCTGAAAAATAATCTGTTTGTCTACCTACTTAGTAGGTAGACTTTTGCCCCAAGACTGTGAATCGTATGAAAAAACTATTTGCGCTGAGTTTGTTGATCCCTCTAATTATTTCTTGTTCTAGCAAGCAAAAATCTGACTTTAACCCTGATTATGTCAAAGATACCAATGGGTTCGATATATTAATGGGTCAATTTGCCCACAATATTGAAAATATTTGGGGCATTAAAGAAGTATTAATTGCGGGTCCAAAAGACTACGTAAAATATACCGATGAATACCGAACTCGTAGCCATATTAATTTTGATGCAGGGACCATTACGGTTGAGACTATTTCAGCGGTAGAGCCTTCACAGCACTTAAAGAAAGCTATTGTCACCACCTTATTAATGGGGGACGACCCCAATTCCATTGACCTCTATTCTGATATCAATGATATTCCTCACAGCAAAGAACCCTTTTTATTTGGCCAAGTGCTCGATAACACAGGAGAAGCGATTCGTTGGGAATGGAGAGCCACAAAGTTTGCTGATTATCTGATTGAAAATAAAATGCAGCGCAGACAGTCTGGTATGAATATTGTTTGGTCCGTGACTATGCAATTAGTACCAAACCATTTAGATAAACGGGCTCATAAATATTTACCTTATATTAAGAAATCTGCGGCCAAATATGGTGTTGATGAGTCATTAATCCTCGCGATTATGCAAATTGAGTCGAGTTTCAACCCTTATGCAGTTAGCCGCTCTGATGCGCTTGGTTTAATGCAAATTATGCCAAATACCGCCGGCAAAGATGTTTTCCGCTCACAAGGGAAATCTGGTGTTCCTAGCCGTAGCTATTTGTTTGACCCAGAAAAAAATATTGATACGGGTACGGCTTACTTAGCTATATTGCAGAACAGCTACTTAGGCGATATTCGTAATCAAACCTCACGCCGTTATGCTGTTATTACCGCATATAATGGCGGCGCAGGCAGCGTTCTGCGGGTGTTCCACAGCGATAAAAAGCAAGCCGCGCAGCGTATTAATAATTTAGAACCGGGTGAAGTGTATGAAACCTTGTCCACTAAGCACCCTGCTGCAGAGTCACGTAATTACCTGATTAAAGTGAACAAAGCACAGAAAAATTATCTACGTTAAAATTTTCCAATAGTGAATGCCAGCCAAAATCTGATTTAAGGCTGGCATTAGTCATTAACCTTAATAATTTTATGTGTTTTCGATTAAAAACTAGCTAACATGTTGAAAAAAAGCGCATACAGTCAAAAGTTTATTGAAAGCACCTTGACTCAACCAATGAAATCAGGTTTAATACGCTCCGTTGCCCGGATAGCTCAGTCGGTAGAGCAGGGGATTGAAAATCCCCGTGTCCTTGGTTCGATTCCGAGTCCGGGCACCACTTATTTAAAGAACCCGCCCAAAAGGCGGGTTTTTGCTTTGTATCTACCTATAAAATTACTGAGCAAAACGCTCTTCATCACAAATTACTTTTGCGAAGAAGATAGCTTGTGCGGATAAAATTGAAAAGTAATGACGCCTTATCATATGATTATCCGCTGATTTAAAACTCTAATTAAACCGATATTTATCTCTCGCCTTGCGTATCAACTAATAACCGTTGGTTAATATATTCAATCGTTTCATCTATCGTCATGATTTTGTTCACAACGTTAGTAATACCTTGCCCAATAATGACTTCAGCTTGGCGTAAATTAAACAACTTACCGTTTGGAATTGAAGACTCACGGATCCCTCGGTTTATTTCTTGATACGCCAGCGGCATCCATGGATAACGATAGCAAATCTCTTGATTATGGCTGAAATCTTGGTGATTACTGTTGCCACCCAATAATATGAGGTGATCCATTACTATCGGTGAATAGAGCCAACGATAAAATTGTTCTGCATAATGAGTTTTTTGGCTATAGCGAGAAACCCCTAATGCTCCCCCCCCCAATTGAGGAATTCCCCCAGGTACAGAAGCAAAGCCAATTTTAGGGAAAATATTACTATAAGCGACATCGTTAAATAGGTTCATATAAGCAATTAACATGGCTAGTTTTCCTTGCTCAAATTGCTCGACGGATTCACTCCACCATTTATTATGAATATTTTCTGTCATAGAAACCTGATGAAGGTATTCATTTAATACTTGACCCGCTAATGGCATTTCTAACCTAGGAATATGGCCATTACTTATCAATTTTCCGCCAGCGGCGTAATACCTTAATAAATACTCAGTGGCAATTAACCCTGCACTACCTAACGTCGTTGATGCACCAATAGGCCGTAAAAACTCACCTTCTTCATGTAGCTCTGTGAAAAATTGAGTTACCTGATCATATTCAGTAAAAGAAGTGGGTACTATTAGTTCTTGCCCTGTTTTCTCGTAATACATTCTTTTTAAAATAGGATCTTCAAAGAGATCTTTACGATAAAACAACATTTGCGCACTGGCATCAAATGGCATGGCATAAGCAGTATCATTCACCAAACTATATTTTTGCTGAGTCGGTAAGGAAAAGTTATTTAATAAATCAGTCACCCCTCTTCCTACTTTATCTAATGGTTGTAGGATGCGCTCCGCAAACCAGGGAAAACAGGCCATATCGATACGTAGTAAATCATAATAAGGGTGTAAATGGAGTTGCCCTAATATCTGATAAACTTCATCATAAGGATAAACCGCTAAATTAACCTTAATTCCTGTTTGTCTATAAAAATGTGGCAGTAGTTTTTTAAGTGCGTTTGTTGAAGGACTCGGTAAAATGAGTAAATTCAGGGTTGGATCAGATTTATTGTCAGTAATTATTGCCGATGTTGCCGTATAAAGGTTACCACTTTGATTACGAACATAGACAGTATTTGTCCCCACAGTTTTCTTTTCATGATCTTCTCTCATCAGTTCATCGACCACTTCCAACCCTAATTGTGCATAGTTCATTGGGAAGCAATGTAACCCTTTTAGTATAGGAGGAATGTTACCGCTTAAAGCAAAAATTGCGGGGCAATCACCTTCGCTACCAAAAAAACTTGCTTGGGTTAAAAAACTCGCTTTTTCAATGTCTTCAGCAACAAATAAATCAGGAATCTGCTCTCCAGAGAAAAAATCAAAAGCCGCCTTATAAGATTCATCATTAGAAGCACGAATAATAATAAATTTTTTATTCGGAGCCTTCTGTTTAAGGTTATTTTGTAACTCACTGACAAAAGTGGCGTTCTCTAGATTTCCATGATCATCACTAAAAATACCTACTAATTGACTTCGACTTGTGGCTATTTGTTGGCATATCGCATCAGTTGCCTGAGAGTAATCCAGTGTGAAAAAGTGGTAAGCATTTGTGGGCTGACGGTAAATAAAAATAATTTGAGACGCCGCTAATTTTAAGGTATCAAAATAGATAGTGGCATCCTGCAAACAACTGACTGCCACTACTTGCCTATAACCACCTGCCGCAATTTTTTGTAATGCATCTAGTTCTGTCGTTTCCAGATCATCCGTCAAGAATAGATCATAAGTTATCTCTGGATACTGAGCCATTGATTGCCTAAATGAATTAAAAAATATTGCATACTTATCAGACAATAATTGCGGTAATAGTATTGCTATCTTCTGACTCTTATTGGTTCTCAATAATTGAGCTTGTGTATTTAGCTGATACCCCATTTGCTTTGCTGCTTTATAGACTGCTTCAATTTTTTCAACACTCACATTTCCCCGTTTATTCAATACGTTAGAAACAGTTCCATGAGAAACACCTGCTAATTTTGCGATATCTTTGATTGTTGCCATCTGTTTTTTTCACCTTGGTTGTTGCTACCAATAGCATACCTGAATTATTTATCACGACTACTGATAATTACTTTGAACGTTCCATAATTAATTCGTTTATAAAGCAAGCTAGTAATATAAATACTTTTTTATTGCCATTTTCCAATGCAAAAATAAAAATTAATAAAATCAATATCATTTAAAATATTCTTTGAATGAGATCACTGATCAAAATAACATTTATTGGCAAAAGTAATCACCAATATTATTATTGGAACGTTCAAATATCCTTGTTTTTTATTTGAATGCCAACATCAGGGTTAAAAAAATACATATAAAACAATAAAATATAGGTAATTATTATGAAAATTCACTTCTTAGGCACCGCGGCTTCTGAAGGTATACCAAATCCTTTCTGCCGTTGTGAGCACTGCCAGAGAGCAAGAGAACTCGGGGGGAAAGATATTAGAACCCATTCTTCCGCTATTGTAGATGATCTTATGCTGATCGATGTTTCCCCGACATTTAGCTATCAGTTAATGCGTGATGGAATGGATGCAACCAAGTTTGAAAGCCTGCTATTTACCCATACTCACCCTGACCATTTTAATGTCGGTGATTTATTTAGCCGCATGGAAGGTTATGGTTTTGAAATTTACCATCCATTACATATTTTTGGTAATGACCGAGCAATTAATGGCTGCCTTGATGTTCTGCCTGGCTATAGCAAAGAACGTTTCGATTTCCACTGCTTAATCCCTTTTGTCACTGTAGAAAGAAATGGTTATAAAATTACGCCATTACTCGCAAACCATGCTAAATGGGAATTATGCTACGTCTATCACATTGAAAAAGCTGGGAAAGCTATTTTTTATGGACATGATTCAGGTTGGTTCCCTGAATTAACATGGAAATGGTTGGAAAATAAACAGCTTGATATCGTCGTATTTGAATGCACTTACGGGCTCAATGGGAAAAATCGTACAGATAATCACATGAGCTTAGAAACTGTATTTGCAGCCAAAGAAAAACTGCAACAACAAGGCTGCCTACATTCGGAAACTCAAATTGCTGTTTCACATATTTCCCATAGCGGCAAATTACTTCATGAAGAATTAGAAGCAGTTTGTGCACCTTATAATATCCGCGTTGCTTATGACGGATTAACGCTAGAAGCACATTAAGAGGAAAACTAATCATGGATATGAAAATAACCTCTCGCTTACTCATTATGATGTTTGTGCAATATTTCATGCAAGGCGCATGGAATATGACCATGGGACTCGTGTTAAGTACTTATGGGATGGCAAATATTATTGGTAATGCCTACGCTTTATTAGGTGTGGCAACCATTATTTCTCCTTTATTTATTGGTATGGTTGCAGACCGCTTCTTTGCCTCACAAAAGGTAATGGGAACACTGCATTTAATTAATGCGGCCGTTATTCTATGTGTTCCTCAATTTATTGAGGCACAAAATAGCGGTATGACCCTGTTTATGATTTTCATTATTGGGCTACTGTTTTATCCAACAACTGCACTCTCTAATAGCATCAGCTTCTCTCATATTAATGGCGTGAAATATTTCCCTATTATTCGTGTATTTGGCACATTCGGTTTTATGGCTATCGGATTTATATTAGGAGAAATGGGCTTTTCAGGTAGTACCATGACTTGGTATATCGCATCAGCTGTTGCTGTATTATTAGGCTTTTACTGCTTTACTTTGCCAAATACACCGCCAAAAGCGAAAGGTAAACCTTTCTCCGCTAGAGATATTCTATGCTTAGATGCACTTTCATTATTCAAAGACCGCTATTTCGCTATCTTAATGTTTAGCATCTTTGTATTAATGATACCGAAAACAGCTTACTCCGCTTATATTCCTGTATTTATTAAAACACTGGGATTCGATAATGCGGCATCTATCATGCAAATTGGTATTGCATGTGAAGTCCTATTTATGTTCGTTCTGTCCTTCTTTTTAATGAAGTTCGGTTTCAAAATTACCTTACTTCTTGGCGCGGTAAGTTGGATTATTCGCTCAATGCTATTCTCCTATGCCGCAGTAGATTCCGGTTTTTACTTCATTATTATAGGGTTGATGCTTCAAGGATTATGCTGGGACTTCTTCTTTACAGCAGGTGATATCTACGTTGACCGTAAAGCCAAACCTGAGATCAGAGCGCAAGCTCAGGGTTTACGCTTTATTGTTTCAAATGGCTTTGGCTTATTATTTGCTTCAACAATTTGTGGTGAAATCTTTAATTCAACTGTCACAGAGACAGGTAGCGCAGCATTGCCACAATGGGAAACTTTCTGGCATTATCCTGCCATCGTCGCGGCTGTAGTTACTGTTTTCTTTATCTTCTTCTTTAAAGATGATGTGTCTAAAAAGAAAAATAACGAAGACGAAAAAGTAGTAAATAACGTTGCTATACCCAAATAATTTGAGTTGCAGGTAGGCGACAAGCAAAGATAGACGGGGAGCATAGATAAACTATGTGACTCGGCTAGCGGAGTGTAGTCAATACCGCTGCAACTTGAAGGATTACCAGTATACACAGTAAAAATCAAGGAAAGGGTAAGGCTACGTCAGGAGCAAGCCATGGATTTATTTATACAGTTTGTTGACACCATTGGCCCTTTATCACTATCAAGTATTTCTAAACTGTTGGCCGCCTTTGTTTTAGGCGGCTTAATTGGCCTAGAACGTGAATCAAAGGGAAAGCCTGTTGGTTTTAAAACTTGTGTCATTATTGCCGTTGCTAGCTGTTTATTAACCATAGTTTCTATTCAGTCAGCGGAGTATTACGCCAATATCTCTGACAATATACGTAGCGACCCAATGAGATTAGCTGCACAAATAATTAGTGGAGTAGGCTTTCTAGGTGCTGGCGTTATATTACATCGGCGTGATGATGCAATTTCAGGCCTAACAACCGCAGCCATTGTTTGGGCATCTGCCGGTGTTGGAATTGCATGCGGTTCGGGGTTCTACTGGCATGCGGTCATAGTTACAGTTCTTTTTTTCTTAGCAATACAACTCAGCCCCCAAGTTGCATTATTTCAGATGAAAAACCAAAAACTAGGAAAAATTAAAGTTCGTATGCTATTTACTCATGAAAAAGGTGTACCTTTACTTATTGAGTATCTAAAAAACCATAAGGACTTAATTGAGAATCTCACTATCAGAGATATCAAGAAAGAGCGCGTCGAGGTAAATTTAAAGCTATTAGTACGCCAAAAAATCACTTTACCTGAATTTTACTGTTCTTTAAAACAGTTGGAATATGTGCATTCTGTTTCTCTAGATCATTAATTTTCTCACTTTTAAGGTGTTATATTTCCGCTAAATAAAAGGCGAATTACTTAAATAACCTGCTTATATTCGCAGGTTATTTACTTATAAATTACCTTTCCCCACTATAAATTCCGTAAATCCTCTGGAATATTTTTTTTCAAAATACGCCAAAAATCCTCTGCGGTTTTATTTAGCCGTGTATCCATGCGGTAGATATACGCTTGGATAGGTATCGTTAATTCGGGTGTATCCAAACAAACAAGTTTTTTTTCTTTCAATTCATTCACTACAGAATAAATGGGTAACCATGCTATACCATGGCCATCCAAAGCCATATTTTTTAGTAACTCACTCATTGATGACATAAAAAGTGTTTTTGAATTGATCGCACCAAACTCACTTAACCGACGATTAACTAATCTTCCCATATATGAAGCACTGGTGTAATTCAACAATGGCACTTGAGGTTGATAGATATCAAATAGCGGCTTACCCTGCTCATCCGCTGCACAAATTGGGTATAATTCAGATTCAAATACATTCAATGAGGAAAATGGTGATTGCATTAAATCTTCATCATAAAATGAGATAATAAAATCACTTTTCCCTTCTCTCAATGTGTTCACAACTTGTACGACATCAATAGCCTCAACATGGTAAACAAATTCTCCACCGTAACCAGACAGCCCGTGAACTAATTTTGGGAGCAATGTTAACGACAACGAATGAGCTGCAGCAATTTTAATATTCGGTAGGCTCAATACATTATGGCCGGATAATTCATTTAAGTTACATTCCAGTTGTTGTAATAAACTACGCGCTTGAGAATGAAAAATTTTGCCCTCTTCAGACAACTGTAAAGGAGACGTCGTTCTATCAAATAATTCAACGCCAATGGCTTCCTCTAAAGCTTTAATACGACGGCTAAATGCGGGCTGAGAAATACTTCGCTGTTCTGCTGCATGAGAAAAATGTCGGCACGATTCTAGTGTTAAAAAATCATATAGCCATTTTGTTTCTATATTTTTCATCTTATTAAGCCTTAAATTGACTTGCTGTTAAAATATAAAAAATCAAAAGTATTTTTATTGATATTTTAAGTTAATGACTAGTTAAATAATCAAACTAAATTTGTAGTGGCGTTATTTGTATTATGCATAGCCCTACCATTTAAAACATTAACAAAAATCAAAAATTAATTTCATTTGATTTTTTTAATCCATAGAACCCAGTCTATTCAGGCTTTCAGAGCCATTTATAAAAATGCTTTTATTTTGAATAAAAACTCTTAATGCATATCTTGCATCAAACCATACTTACTTGCATTTCTCATTTTAGATAAACATTGATAAATATTAACCACAGGCTAGGCAGTTATAAATAAGTTAATAACCATTTTAACATTAAAGTATATGTTAAATAAATTAATAAAGATAAGTGCTTATTGTTTTTTATTTTATAAAAAGACTAATGAAATGCAGGGGTATTAAAATGAAAGGCTTAATTGGTGTATTAGGTGGTATGGGGCCTGCCGCTACTGTCGATTTATTTAATAAATTCGTAAATTATACCGTGGTAAATAGAGACCAAGAGCATATTCCTTTAATTATATCATCTATTCCTGATATACCAGACCGAACGGACGCACTATTAAACCATGGTGAATCTCCTCTACCTTTAATGACTGACTATTTGAGAAAGCTAGAAAATGCAGGTGCCGAATGCATTGTTATACCTTGTAATACCGCACATTTTTGGTTTAGTGAACTGAAAGAGGTTTGCCACGTCGATATGCTAAGTATCGTTGAAACGACAATGAAAGAGGTACTAGCAACTAAGAAAAAAAATATCGGATTACTTGCAACAAATGCCACCATATATATGGGGTTATACCAAAAAAACATAGAGAGCAATTATTTAAATTGCATTACTCCTGATAAAAAAAGCCAAGAAAATGTAATGGAAAGCATTTATTTATTAAAGTCAGGAAATAAAAAAATGGCTGAGTCCATTATGAAAAAACAAGCTGAGACATTATTTTCTCGAGGAGCTGAAGTTATTGTTCTTGGCTGTACCGAAGTCCCCGTCATTCTTGCAAATGAAATAAATAATTATCCAGATAAATATATCGACTCAACCAGCTCATTAGTCAGAGCAAGTATTCACTGGTATGAAAACAGAGTCGGAAAACAAAATTTAATGATAAATAAAAATATTTAACTTATATCAATTATCAAAAATTAATTTTTCAATATTACTAATGACAATATATTGTCTATTGGAGACGATTATGGTTTGGCTAGAAATCATTGTTGTATTAGGTGCAATATTCTTTGGCATTCGCATGGGCGGAATAGGTATAGGACTCTGTGGTGGATTAGGATTAGCTGTATTAACCATCGGGTTTGGTTTACCCATTGGATCACCCCCTGTTGATGTTATTTTAATTATTATGACGGTCGTGGTAGCAGCTTCTGCATTACAAGCTGCTGGTGGGATGGATTATCTAGTACGCCTAGCCAGTAAATTTATGCGTAAAAATCCTAAGTATTTAAATATAATCGCACCAATCACCACTTGGGTGATGACTATCATGGCTGGTACAGGTTTCATTGTGTTTTCTATGCTGCCTGTGATAGCGGAAATTGCGAAAGATTCGGGTATCCGGCCATCAAGAACATTAGCAGGCTCAGTGGTTGCCTCACAAATTGCTATTTCTGGCTCTCCAATCAGTGCAGCAATGGCTGCGATGTTGACAATTATGGAAGGTAACGGCATCACTTTTATCGTTGTCATGTCAGTATGTTTACCCGCCTCTTTTGTTGCTGCTATGGTTGCTGCCTTTATTGCATCGCGTCAAGGCTGCGAACTTGAAAACGATGAGGTCTATTTAGAACGTTTACAAAAAGGCTTAGTGCATAAGTACGAAGAGAAAAAAGGCGAGAGCACAACGAGAGAAAAATTCTCTGTTGTTCTATTCATTATTGCCACTATTGCTATCGTGATCCTCGCTGCATTCCCACAATTACGTCCTGGTTTTGATATCGGTAAGCCGATGGGAACACGAGATATCATCATCATTTGTATGCTAAGTGCAGCATGTTTGATGGTAGTTTTCTGTAAAACATCACCGGATTCCATTGTACTAGCACCAACATTCCGCTCAGGAATGAGTTCTCTTGCGGTGATCCTCGGAATCGTGACATTAGGCACTACTTTTGTTGATGCCCATATGGACCAAATCAAGGCCATCGCAGGAGATGTGTTATCTGCATATCCTATTTTATTGGCTTTAGTTCTGTTCTTAACCTGTGCCTTGTTATATTCACAAGGTGCCACAACACCGTTAATTATTCCATTAGCCATTGCCTTAGATGTCCCAACATGGGCAATATTGGCCTCTTTTGTCGCCGTCACCGGGGTATTTGTCTTACCCACTTACCCAACATCATTAGCAGCCATTGAATTCGACTCTACAGGGTCTACTCGGGTTGGAAAATATATTTTAAATCACCCTTTTATGCTACCAGGGCTAGGTGGAATTATTGCAGGTGTCGCCTTCGGTTTTATCATTGCACCAATGATTGTCTAACACTAGGATGTGAGGTCTCCTCACCCCTTTAGAATATAACGAAATGATTTTATTGACAAAATGAAGTTAAACTTTGGCTCTATTTAGCTTTATACTTTGCTTAATTGGCAAAATACAATTACAAGGTATAAAGCTATTTTTTTAATACCTATAGATATATCTGCAAAGAAAATATTATAGCAACGTATCAAAATGACTCATTACTCTATTTAATTTTTTAAATTAAATTTTATAAATTAAAAATAATGTCCTGTTAACCACTCAATATCTCTTTATTAAATGTAGTTTAAATTTGTTTTCATTCAAAAGTGTGAGCTGAAATGTTTTTGCATGAAATATTCACTTCTGAAAATAGTTAAAATAATTATACTCGGCTTCATATTCATTTCTTAAAAAAACAGAATAAGGAATGAATTAAGATTTTTATTATGATTTTCATCATGTTACAAAGTCAGTTTCGGCAGTCTCATTTCCCAATGAAAGTACTCAATTAAGTGACTAAAATTAGGGCTTAAATCACAAATTTTAGTTTTTAAGATACTTACTTTCAAAAATGACGACGTCGTCATATTAAAAAAAATTTATTTTATCTATAACATTAAACAACCATTTTTCTTACATACATATCAATATTGATAGTTAAGCGTTAAAAAACTAAAGCAAATGCGTTATAAAAAAACGCTTAATGTTGACGTCAACATTAGGGTTAACAACTAGAAAGAGGTCTTAGAACATGAGTAACCTACCTGAAAAAATGAAAGCAGTTGTTTGTCATGGCCCACATGATTATCGCTTTGAAAATATTAAAAGACCAACGCCAGGATTTAGAGAAGTTGTCATCAAAGTTGATGGGTGCGGGATCTGTGCTGGCGACTGTAAAGCCAACGATGGTGCTCAAATGTTTTGGGGAGATGACCCATGGATCAAAGCCCCAGTAGTTCCTGGCCATGAGTTTTATGGCCGCGTTGCAGAGCTCGGTGAAGGCTCCGCTGAAAAATTCAAACTGAAAATCGGCGACCGCATCTTAGCAGAACAGATAGTCCCTTGCTGGGAGTGCCGTTTCTGTAAGTCTGGCAAATACTGGATGTGTGAAACCCATGATATTTACGGTTTCCAAAAAGAAGTTGCCGACGGTGGTATGGCTGAATATATGCGTTTTTCAGAACGCGCCATTATTCATAAAATCCCTGATGAACTATCTGATAAAGATGCCGCATTAATTGAGCCAATGGCTTGTGCTATCCACACTGTACGCCGTGGTGATATTGATTTAAATGACGTCGTCGTCATTGCAGGTGCAGGCCCACTAGGGCTGTGCATGATCCAAGTCGCAAAATTAAAAACGCCGAAAAAATTGGTTGTCATTGATGCGATTGATGAGCGCCTTGAATTAGCAAAAAAATTTGGTGCAGATGTCGTTATCAATCCACTGAAAGAAGATGCGATTAAATTAGTCAAAGATATGACTGAAGGCTATGGCTGTGACGTTTATATTGAAGCAACGGGTGCACCAATCGGTGTTACTCAAGGGCTAGAAATGATCCGCAAACTTGGCCGTTTCGTGGAATTCAGCGTGTTTGGTAAAGAAACAACAGTTGACTGGTCAATCATTGGTGACCGCAAAGAACTCGATATCCGCGGTGCTCACTTAGGGCCATATAGTTATGAAGTCGCTATTGACCTATTTAGCCGTGGCTTAGTTAGTGCTGATGATATCGTTACTCACTTCTATTCCATCGATGATTGGGAAGAAGCCTTTGTCATGGCGAAATCGGCAGACTCAATTAAAGTCGTCATCAAGCCATAAACATGTTTTAACTGGCAGTAATAATTGATAATTCAAATAAACACTAAATAAGTAAAAACCCTACATATAATTAAACGCTCTTTTAGGAGAACATCTTATGCTGAGTAAATTTAAAAAGTTAGCTGTCGCTGCAAGTGTACTGACTTTAGGTATGGCATTTAACGCTACCGCTAAGCCAGTTTCAGTGGGCATGTCATTTCAAGAATTAAATAATGAATATTTTGTCACCATGAAGGAAGCCTTAGAGAGCGCAACGGGTGATATGGGCGCACAACTATACATTTCTGATGCGGCTCATGATGTATCAAAACAAACCAGTGATATCGAAGATATGTTACAGAAAAAAATCGATATTCTGTTAATAAACCCGGCAGATAGCGTTGGTGCGGAAACGGCTGTACTGGCAGCGAAAAAAGCGGGAGTTGTAGTTATCGCCATTGATGCTCAAGCAAATGGCCCAATTGACTCTTTCGTTGGTTCTAAAAACTATGATGCTGGCTTAATGGCAGGTAAACGTTTAGGTGAAGCATTAGGCGGCAAAGGCGAAGTGGCAATTTTAGATGGTATTCCTGTTGTGCCAATTCTTGAGCGTGTTCGTGGTTTTGAAGCAGCGATGAAAGAATATCCAAATATCAAAATAGTAACTAAATTGAACGGTAAACAAGAACGTGATACTGCAATGAACGTTACAGAAAATATGTTGCAAGCAAACCCAACGCTAAATGGGATTTTCAGTGTTAACGATGTCGGTTCTTTAGGTGCGTTAGCAGCGATTGAGTCCTCTGGTCGTGATGTCAAATTAGTGAGTGTTGACGGTTCTCCTGAAGCGGTTGCTGAAATTGCCAAAGGTAACTCTCCATTTATTGCTACTTCAGCGCAATTCCCTCGTGACCAAGTTCGTATTGGTTTAGCTATGGGCTTAGCAAAATACTGGGGCGCTAATGTCCCTAAAGAAGTCCCAATTGATGTTAAATTGATCGACAAAACCAATGCTAAAGATTTTCACTGGTAATAGTTAGTTATCAATAACCAATGTATTGCACCTGTATTTCTGATGTTCGGTGCAATACATTTTCATAAATATTAATTATTAAATGCATATTGGAATAAAAATTCCAAATGGCTTTGTTACCCATTTTTAAGCAGTTGAGAAATATAGGGAAGCAATATGATGCAATTATTAGCATTAAAAGATGTCAGTAAAACTTTCCCTGGGGTTAAGGCGTTAGATAATATTAATCTCTCCCTAGAAAAAGGGGAGGTTCACGCATTATTAGGTGAAAACGGCGCAGGTAAATCAACGCTAATGAAAGTGTTATGTGGAATACATAAACCTGATAGCGGACAAATTCTGATTGAAGGCAAAGAACACACCTTTCATAACTACAGAGATGCCATCAAAGCTGGCGTAGGTATTATTTTCCAAGAATTTTCTCTTATTCCTTATTTAAACGCTTTTGAAAATATATTTTTAAATCGAGAGTTAAAAAATAAGTTTGGTTTATTAGATAGAAAATTAATGCGAAAAAAATCGCAGGAAATCCTAGCTGAGCTGGGTGTAAACATCAATATTGATGAACCTATTAGCCATTTAAGTATCGCAGAGCAACAGTTTGTTGAAATCGCAAAGGCTCTGTCTTTGGATGCTAAAATTTTAGTGTTAGATGAGCCAACTGCGACATTAACCCCCAATGAAGCAAACCATTTATTCGATGTAATGCGTGATTTAAAAGCTAAAGGGGTTGGAATGTTTTTTATTTCCCACCATCTAGAAGAAATTTATGAAATCTGTGACACCATCAGTGTACTACGTGACGGACAATATATAGGGTCGCGTAAGGTCGATGAAACAGATTTAGACGTTATTATCGAAATGATGGTTGGTCGTGAAGTTGAGAATATTTATCCTCATAAACGCCAATTCAACGAGCAAGAAGTCATCTTAGATGCAGAAGTTCAGCGTTTCTCATATAGCCCAACTAACCACCTTCAATTAAAGAGAGGTGAAATTTTAGGGCTTGCGGGGTTGGTGGGATCGGGTCGCACAGAAACTATTCTTGCCATGATCGGTGCTGATAAAGCATATAAGAAGAAAGTTATTTTAGAAGGCAAAGAAGTTAAAGTTAAATCGGCTGCGGCTGCATTGCAATTAGGTATCGGTTTATTACCAGAAAGCCGAAAAACTCAAGGCCTTGTATTGCCCTTTTCCGTTAAAGAAAATATATGGTTAAACAATCATGCTCAAAAATTATTTTTAATTCAAAATAAAAAAGAACTCACTTTATCTATTGATTTAATTTCCCAAGTAAAAGTTAAAACACCAGAACCTCACACCGCGGTTTCTACTTTAAGTGGTGGAAATCAGCAAAAGGTTGTTATTGCTCGCTGGCTAAATAAACAAGCCAAAATTCTTATTTTCGACGAACCCACCCGAGGTATTGATGTTGGGGCAAAATCAGAAATTTATCAGTTAATGCGCTCTCTAACTGAAAAAGGAATTTCCATTATTATGATTTCATCGGAGCTACCAGAAGTTATTGGTGTCAGTGATAGAGTTTTGGTTTTTCGAGATGGTGAAATTGCTGCTGAGTTAACTGGAGACGAAATAAACTCAACTCAGATCATGGTACATGCGGCCGGCAATATTATATAGGATAACGACTATGTCTAATCAAAGTGCAATTCCATTAACTAAAAATAAATTTAGTTTTTCTAAGCTAACAAAAATACCTGCATTTTTACCACTTGTTGGTTTAATTCTTTTATTTGTCTGCATGTCCATTTTTAATGAACATTTTTTAACTGTAAATAACCTTTCGACCATTGCTCGTCAGGTTTCTATTAATGCCATCATCGCTATTGGTATGACATTTGCTATCTTAACAGGTGGAATTGACTTGTCCGTTGGTGCTGTTATGGCGCTTTCTGGAACCTTGATGGCTGGCTTAATGAAATATTATGGAATGGATCCTTACGCCGCAATTGCTCTGGGCTTATTATCCGGTGTTGCTTTTGGCTTCATTAATGGAATTTTAGCCGCTTATGGTAAAATGCCACCAATCATTGTCACTTTAGGCGCCATGATTATTGCTAAAGGGCTAGCCTTAATTTATACCGGTGGCTACCCAGTGTCAGGGTTACCTCAAGAATTTGCTTTTTGGGGACGCGAAGAATTAATGGGAATTCAAGTTCCTATTTTATTAATGCTTGGCCTTTATCTTATTTTCTATGTTGTACTAAATCATGTCTCTTTTGGCCGTTATATTTACGCCATTGGCGGTAATGAAGAAGCTGCACGCCTGAGTGGTATCCGCGTTGAACGTTATAAAATGTTAGTTTACGTCATTAGCGGTTTTACTGCTGCATTCGCTGGGTTAATATTTACCTCTCGAGTAATGAGTGGGCAACCCAATGCAGGGGTAGGATTTGAGTTAGATGCTATTGCTGCGGTCGTACTCGGCGGCGCTTCAATTGCAGGAGGCCGTGGTATGATCATTGGCACACTGATTGGCGCAATGATCTTAGGCGTACTTAATAATGGTTTAAATTTATTAGGTATTTCACCTTATGTTCAATATATTGTAAAAGGTTTAATTATTTGGGGCGCTACCTTAATTAGCTCAATGAAACGCTAAATTAATAATACCTCATCGCCATTAAGATAGGCAGGTATCATTACCTGCCTATCTATAATTGCCATACTTCAAGTTGCATGGGTGTTGACTGTGTTCATATATGACTCGAATTCTTTAGAGTATATAAATCATAACGGATTTTCTTTCTAACTCTTATTAATAAACAACAAGTTTCCCATCAACAAATATTTGTTTTGTTTTATGATCTTTATGTGAATCTCGCTCTATTTCAGAAAACAATAACTCAGTTGTTAATTCACCAAGATATACTGAATCGTGGTGTACACCAGAAATAGATAAATGGTAAGTATCTGCATAGGGTGGTAAATCTACAGAAAAATAACGGCAAGAAAGGCCTAGCTCTAAAATAATTTTATACATCCCTGCCGTGATAATTCCATTCAACCCAACAATATACATATTTGGTGTATAAAGCTCTTGAACTTTTTTTCTTAGATAATCTTCATCATTCTTATTAAACATATAACTGCTGTATAAGACATTAATATTTTTTCTATTTGGAAAATTTTCATATATACCCGCTAAACGAGACAAACTAATTTCAGATCCTTCTGGCCCTGAAACAATCAGTGTGTTTTCACTATTCTGCTGGTTAAGAAATTTTCCTGTTAAAGCGCCAATTTCAAAGTTTTTCAAAAACAGCCCTGAATACTTATTTTGATAACCATAAATTGAACGGTCAACAAAAACTAAAGGCACATTATGTTGATCAATTAATGATAAGTAACTTGGTTGATAGTCTTTATCATCACGAACTGGCGATAGTAGGATCCCACTCGCTTTGTAGCTGACTAATGTTTCGATTGCTGTTTTTTCTGCTTTTTCATCACTATCTGAATCAAAAATCATGACTTGATAGCCTTTTTCTTTCGCTAAGCGTGAGACTGTTTGAATCAGTACGATATAAAATGGGTTAAATGTGCTATCAGTAACCACACCTATTATGCGGCTATTTTTGTTTTTCAGATTACGTGCAAAAAGATTTGGCACATAATTGAGCTCTTGTGCTATCGCTAATATTTTATCTCGAGTTTCCTTCTTTACCATCTCAGGATGATTAAATGCTCTAGAGACTGTAATATCAGTTACATTAGCACGTTTAGCTATATCAATTATCGTTGTTGAGCTATCTTGTTTTGTCATAATTATACTAGTCAACCTTTAATGATTACCCAGAAGAGTATATTAGCAATCCATTTCACTATTATCAGGGTAGAAAAATGCGATGGTTCATTATACCTTTTTGAGCTTGAAGATAAATCAAATTTACTTTTTTAAAGAAGAATAAATGATTGAACATTCAAAATAGTGACACACTGCATGAATTATAAAAATTTATTTAATAAGTGATATTTAAAACCTATTTCAAATGACATTAAATTCAATCAATACTGATGAAATCAACCCTAAGGCAACAAAGATAACAGCACTTGAAAATAGTATTTGAATGGCTTTATTAGAAATATAATGCATTATTAATCGACCAATTAATAAGCCAACAACACATGAAGCAATGAAAACGATGCTAATTTCTTTAGGATATTGAAACCCATTCCAGACATTAATAAAAATACTAATACTACCAATACAGAAGATAACCATTAATGATGTTGCGATAATACTCTTCATATTCAAATTAGTGAATTTTCGCAATGCAGGAACAATAATAAAACCACCACCGACACCTAACATGCCAGTAAGTAATCCTGTAATGACACCAATTCCCCCAAAGATTAACGCTGTTTTAGTGTTCCAAATAAATTTCCCAGTTTCTGTATTAATTAAACAATGTGCATCATTTTGCTCATCACCCCGATTGAAAAATATACGTCCCCCGACATAAAGCATAACAAGGCTAAAAATAAGCGTTAACCAAACTGGAGGAACAATATGGGCAAGGTAAATACCATACTTAGCAGAAGGAATACTCAATAGCGCTATCCAAATAGCGGCTTTATAGCGAATATTCTTTTTTATAAGCCCTTGAATAACACTAATAAAAGCCGCTATTGTAATAGCTAAAAGCCCTACAGGTGCTGCTAATGCTACACTCCAATTTTGGCTTGCCATTAAAGCAGGAACAGCAAGAATTCCACCTCCCGCTCCCGTTAAACCTAGTAGACAGCCTATCAATAGCCCTTCTAATATCAGTATTAACATTATGAATGTCTTATCATTATTATTAAATATATTCGCTGAATATTAACGCTTACCGAGCGTTTTCTCCAATACCATTAATGCCCTATTAAATGGTACTTCTCCTGCAATAATATCGATTAACCGAGTATCTTGGAAAACCGCAATTGTCGGCACTGATTTTATACCATATCGAGGAGCTAAAGTGGGCGATTGAGCAATATCAACAATACCAAAATCGATGTTATTTTCTTGAAAACACTCAGAAAACTTAGTAAAAATAGGATACATATTTTTACACGGTAAACACCAAGAAGCCGAAAAATAAACAACTACAGTTTGTTGCTCATCTTGCTCTAGGGGGTAAAGTGTACTCGAGAAATTATCACTATCTAATGATAAAATATTCGACATTATATGCTACCTTTTGTGATTTTTTCCTAAACTAACATATTGGAACAATACACTAGATAATAAGTCACCTTTTGTCCATTAATTATTTAGTATTATTTGGCATTTGATTACTTTCATTTAAGAACAATAAACCAATTTAACATTTTATCACAATAAAGCATAAAAATATGATTCATAATAAATAGTAAAAACAAACTCGCTATATTAACTTTAAAAAATCATACGATATATAAACCACTTTTAGCTTTTTATTATACATTGGATTTTTATTCCTGAATATTATCAGCATTGATGAACCTAGATTATTTAATATAATTTAAAGATGTTTATCATTAAATAATAAACTATTTTTTTACTCTTATTCTTTATTAGCCATTCAATTTTAGCCCATTTAGATGGGTATCCGTTTCTGTTCTTTTTCTTTATCAAAAATCATATTCAGCTTCTCATGGGCATTGTCTGTATATCGACTTAAATCAGTAACATCTTGTTTCTGATTTGCCTTATCGCAAATAACAATCTCACCTTCCGATACCGCTGTATGAGTGGTGTTGCTGGCTTTGCCTGCATTGATGCCAGTTTGTTTATCCACCGATTGGTAATCGCTGTGCATCTCGGTTTTGCTGGCATTGAGACTCAGTGAACCACCGCCCGCTTGGCTACCATAGGGAGACAAAAGGTAAGCAAAATCGATCTATAGCTAAAATTACGTTTTAAAATCATTAGAATTATTAATTGTATTGGTTTGAGATAAAGTAATATACGAAACATCACACACCTTAAGTCAAATTACAATCACACTCATTTAAGCTTTTTTATAACTCATCTAACTTCATATATTATGATTATGATTATAATCATAATTTAACATAAAAATATTTTTTGTAATAAACAATATAAAACGGTAGCAATTTAAATAAATTATTTGAGTTCAATGCGATTTTTTATAAAACTTACCTTTATTTGTATCAAAAACACAAATAAAGCCCATTAACTAGTTGAATAAAATGAAATCTTAAGAAAAAACACCCGTTAAATGTATAAGTAATTATTATATTTCAATTCTGAATCGACAATAGATAACAAGGCAAAAATTAATTTGCTCTTGTTATCTATTTTGACGAGAGAAAAATAATTAGCTATTGCTAATATTAAGCTTCAACGCAGCGGCGATAGCGAGTGGCGAAAAGGTGATGCTGGCGGCAAATAACGCGGCAAGAATGGCAAAATAGCCATCGAGAGGCATTTTAAAGCTGTGGGCTTCCATCGTACCTGTTGCATAAATCAGCACAGGAATATACAGCGGTAAAACAAGCAAGCTCACCAAGACACCGCCTTTTTTTAAGGAAACGGTTAATGCTGCACCAATCGCCCCAATAAAACTCAATACAGGTGTGCCCAATAATAATGTCCCTACTAATACAAATAGTGTGTCTGCGCTAAAAGACAACATTAATGCCGCAACAGGGGATAACAAGATCAAGGGCAGCCCTGTGACTAACCAGTGGGCAATCACTTTCGCAAATACAGTGATAAATAAAGGATGCGGTGCGAGTAACAGTTGCTCAAGGGAGCCATCAAGGTAGTCATCCTTAAATAAACGCTCTAGTGATAATAGTGAAGACAAAATGGCCGCAACCCAAAACACCCCAACAGCAATGCGCGCTAATAATTGAGGTTCAGGGCCAATACTCAGGGGAAATAGTGTGATAACAATTAAGAAAAACCATAGCGGATTAACGAGTTCAGAAAACCCTCGGAACGCAATTTTAAGCTCTCTTTTAATTAATAACCAAAACATGATTCAACCCCACCCGTCAGTTTTAGTGAACCAAATTGCCCTGACATCGCTTGGTGGGAGGTAAACAAAATAATCCCCCCTTGCTCTGCATGCTGATGAAAACGTTCTGTTAAACGAGCGACCCCCGCCACATCAATGGCGGTAAAAGGCTCATCAAGTATCCATAGAGGGGCTTCACTTAGCCATAATCTCGCTAAATTAACACGCCGTTGTTGCCCAGCAGAAAGTTGGCTAACAGGAATATCTTCATAACCAATTAGCGAAACTTCTTCTAAAGCAGACCAAATACGCTCACCTTCATGCCCTTTATGGTGCATTTGGTAATAAAATTTGAGGTTTTCATAAGGTGTTAATAATGATTTAACCGCTGGTTTGTGGCCTAAATAAAGTAAATGACGAGTAAATTCTTCTTTTAGTTTATCAATCGATTGATTATTCCAACAGACAGCCCCTTCATCAGGTTTTAATAACCCAGCCATCATTCGTAGCAAGGTTGTTTTCCCCGCTCCATTTGGCCCTTCAACTTGCAAGATTTCACTAGGTTGCACTATAAAATCAAGTTGATGGAATAACACCCTATTTTGCCGATGGCAACTCACTTGTTGAGCACTTAGCATGAAGCACAATTCCCGTTATTTTTATTTTAAGGTTAGCTTTTTGCAACTTTGTTCAACAGCATATCACTAATAGAGTCGCTCGATATTGCTTCACCGCAAAGCACTTGCATCAAAACCTCTGAACCTAGCGTAGATAATGAAAACAACATATCAGGTTTAAGTAAGCGAACTTTATCCATATTGCTTTCTTGGTTAATTAGCACCACGGTTTTTACCGAGCCACCTTCCCCTGCTTGTTCTTTCACTCCCAATAAAGCGAAAGTACTGAGCGAATCGCTATCTGTCATCACTAACACACACTTTGCGTGTTTAACATTAGCAGCGGCGAGCAATTCGGAACTGGTTGGGTCACCGGTCACAATATTATCTTTTTCGGGATAATGACTGCGATGATTTTCTTGGCAAATCACAGCCACCGGTAGCTCCCGTTTTTTCAGCCCTTGATAGACATTAACAGCCATTGGTGTGCTACCAATCACCACATAATGATTTTTCATATAAGAAAACCTCTTACGCACGATTTCTTTCGTACCTTTCGCTAACACCCCAACAATATAAACCACTGAAGTGGTAAAAATTGTAATTCCTAAAATAATCACCGTCACCGTGAATACACGCGCATCCACTGTAACCGGAACAATGTCACCAAACCCGACCGTTGTCATACAGACTAAAGCAAAATAAAAGGCCGTTGTGCCGTCTTTAACCACTGGTGAAAATTCATCACCAATATATAAAGTACCAAAAATGGAATACAGCAATAATGCAATAATACAGGTTATTGCCACAAAGCCAGCACTGGTTAAGCTATGGTGATGATACAACTTCCAAAAAAGGCACAAAGCAACCAATAAAAAGAGGGAAAAATAACCTTGATGTATGTTTTCTTGTGTTAACCGCAGGTCAACAAATGAAATAATCCCAAGTAAAAATAAGGAGAACACCCAAGCAATACGGGCTCCGTTAACCATAAATAACGATAGGAAAATCAGTGAAATTCCCAATAAAAAACGAGGAATATCCAGTAACTTCATAAAGCCGAGTGATTTTAACCACTGTGTTAGCCCTGACTCGCGCCAATCAATGTAGTCGGTATAAGCACTTAATACAGGCTTTAAAATCATTGCGCCATCAATAATTATTAGCAATGAAAGCAACACCCTGATTGATAGAGGTGATTTTAAAAAAGCCACAAATGAATTATCTAACATGTATTGCTCTCACCCTTCATTGATGCATTCGTCAAATTTTCTTATATACCATAAATATATCAAAGGATAGTACCAATGGCGTAAAGACGATGACAAATGCTAATTGGACATTTTACTATTTTAACAATGGCTAGCAAAACATCGTCTATAATTGAATATCACGATAGCTGCCCAATTCCAAGCGAACAAAACAGCTTTTAAAAAACACTAGTAAACAAACGGTTATATGATTATTAAGGAAATATTATTTATAGATAATATATTTTGGAACTTAAACTACGTCTTTATATCTAAAAACCGATTTCTCAATTATTTTTCAATTCGATTTAACAATAATAGAAAACAAGAGTTTAAAAACCTATGAGTAACACTACACACTCGGAAAAATTTAGCTGGACCTCACTGTTCTGGTTACTA
This sequence comes from Providencia sp. PROV182, assembly GCF_028480325.1. Taxonomy (NCBI): domain Bacteria; kingdom Pseudomonadati; phylum Pseudomonadota; class Gammaproteobacteria; order Enterobacterales; family Morganellaceae; genus Providencia; species Providencia sp. PROV182. The sequence goes on from NZ_JAMPOL010000011.1 coordinate 97,700, forward strand.
ATCTACTTTTGGTATTTTTCATCACTATTACAACTGTATGTGCTCGTAACAGGGCAAAGTAATTCTATTGGCCTAAGAGATTCACTACTCTATAGCTCTCTTTGGCTGGTTCCTGCCCTACTGTTCCCTAAAAAAGTTAAGTTAGTTGCGGGACTAATTGGTATTGTTTTATGGCTTTCTTCGGTAGTTGCCCTCGCCTACTTTGTGGTTTATGGGCATCAAATATCCCAAAGTGTCATGTTTGTGATGTTTGAAACCAATACTAATGAAGCAGGCGAATTCCTTAAACAATATTTTAGCTTCAAAGTCTTAGGTGTCATACTCGCCTATACTGTAGTCGCAATTTTTCTATGGACACGTCTAAAACCGGTAACACTGCCAAAATCAGGGCGAATCGGTATTTCATTGTTAATTTTAGTTATTTTGTTCGGTATTCCTTATTATAACAAAGGCATTAAACAAGACCGACCAATGGCCAATGTCGCATCATATTTAAATAGTAAACTCGCCTACGCTGCCCCATGGCAGTTTGTGAGTGGTTACTTTTTATATAAAAACCAGCTAGCAAACATGGAGGAATTAATCCGCGACAACAGTAAAATTCCACCATTAGAAAACTTTGTCGATGCAAACGGTGATACACCCCGCACATTTGTATTAGTAATAGGTGAGTCCACCAGCCGCGATAGAATGAGCCTATATGGCTATTCACGCCCAACGACACCTGAGTTAGATGAACTTGCAAGGGATTATCCTGCTAATTTATCCGTATTCAATGATGTTGTGACGTCGCGACCTTATACTATTGAAGCACTACAACAAATTCTGACGTTTGCGACACAAACTGAGCCTGAACTGTTCAATTCGCGCCCTTCTATGATGAACATGATGAAGCAAGCGGGCTTTAAAACGTTTTGGATCACTAACCAGCAGACGATGACTGAACGCAACACCTTATTAACGGCATTCTCTCGCCAAACAGATAAGCAATATTATTTGAATAATGATATGGCTCAAAGCTCACGTATCTATGATGACGTGGTTTTTGCACCATTCAAAGAAGCGCTTGCAGACCCAGCAGAAAAGAAATTTATCGTGGTCCATCTGTTAGGAACACATATGCGCTATGAGTTCCGCTATCCAGAAGATAAAGCCATTTTCAAAGATAAAGACAGCGTGGTTCCCGCTAACCTAAATGATGATGAAGTGAAAGATTATAATGCTTACGATAACGCACAACATTATAACGATTATGTTGTTTCAACATTAATCAAGGACTTTGATTCTTCAAAAGAAAATGGTTTTCTGGTGTTTTTCTCAGACCATGGTGAAGATGTTTATGATACCCCGCCTCATAAAATGTTAGGGCGTAGTGAAGGTAAGCCAAGTAAAGTCATTTATAATGTGCCTTTCCTAGTTTGGCAATCACCTGAGTGGCTATCAACTCATCAATTTGATTTGAATGATAAAACAACCCGACCATTCAGTAATATGGACTTTATCTACGCGTGGTCTGATTTAGCAGGTTTAAACTATACTGGGTTTGAGCCCGAAAAAAGCCTGTTTAATGAGGCATTTAAACCTCAACCTCGTTATATTGGTGACCCAGATAATAAATCCTCATTAATGCTTTATGATGATTTAAAACAATAATTAGGTCTCTGTCGGTGAAATGTTATCTGCATTTCACCGACCTATTCATTTAAGCTATAACTTTCAGATGCTGTGCTCCCTTGCGGTTTATTTTACCATCCCGCAAAATAAACGTGACTTCACCACGCCAAAATTCAGCTAAGAAAATATCGTTTATTGATTCAATATTTTGTAATTCAATTTGCTGCATTAACCAAGCTTCATCTCTTTCGATAGATTCCAAACCATAGCTTCTAATAACCCCTTCCTTTATCAGGATCACTGATGGCATATTTTTTTCATCACAAATAATGGTTAGCTGCCCATCAGGTTCTATTTGTGCATAATAAATTTCTTGAAAGGAATGAATGCCTTGTGCATGAATTCGAGATGAAATATTGATGAGGTCTATCTTATTGGCTTTTTCTAAGATGTTTTCCATTATAAATTGGCCTTTTTTAATGATAGGTATGGGATTACCAATGGCCACATTACGAAAAAAATTAAATCTTTTTGTTAAAAAGTTCAAAAAGCTTATAAACAAAACACCAATAATTAAAATAGTCACATACTGGTACAATGGGATAGTATCACTGTAAATCACCCCACCAATAATACCTCCTAAAACAAAATTACCAATAAAATCAATAGGAGTCATTTGGGAAAGCTGCGTTTTTCCCGATAGATTCATATGAGTGATAACAATGGCAAAACCGATAATAAATTTTAAAATAATCAACGAATAATAGTACGCCATAATGCTATTCCTTTGTTATCTAAGCCATACATTTGTTTTCATTATTTATTTAATAATAAGTTCGATCAGTTTAGCTTGGTTTTCTATATTTTATAACTCTATAGCATGGAACAAGAGATGACTTTCCAAAAAAAAGCATTCACTTGAGTTTGCAATCAAAAAAATATAACGATTTCAGTTTGTTACCTAATTATTTTATAACTCACTTAATTTCAACTATAGTTAAATATACACATTGGCGATTATGCCAATATCGAGCTTTAATAACATTTTTACCAGCATCGTGCTAAGGATATGTTTATGAATATAAAACTCATCACTTCACTTCTTTTCGCGGGAATTGTTACAGTTATCGTAGGTTGTGATGACTCATCCAAACCAAGTGACACCGTTAAACAAGCTGAAGAAAAAGCCCAGCAATTAAAAGAAGATGGTGAACAAAAAGCTGATGAATTAACGAAAGATGCGCAAAATAAAGCTGAAGAGTTAAAACAAAATGCGTCAGAACTGAGCCAAGAAGTTAAAACGGATGCGATTAATAAAGCTGACGAAGTCGCAACCGATATGAAAGAAAAAACGGAATCGCTCAAAGCAGAAAATGACGCAGAAACCAATAAAAAATAATTTTCCTCTCAGTTCCCTTCAAGAATGTGGGCTTTAAATGCCTGCATTCTTATTTGGTGCAAAAAGACAACAAAAACCACCTAACTCTTTCGCCATTCCACGATATAATTATGTTTCTTATTCGCTAGCTACCAGGAAAACTAATGCAAATTAAACATAGCATGGGGTACACAAACCCAGAACTCCTTACTGATGCTTTCAACCTGCGCCAACAAGTTTTTACTCAAGAACAGGGGTTTCCCGCTGATATCGATGTCGATGAATATGATGAGTCCGCATTACATGTCGTTTTGTATTTAGATGGGCAGCCAGCTGCGGTATTACGTTGTGTACTACTTGAAGACAATCTCATCAAAGTTGGCCGTGTCGCAGTACAAAAATCACACCGAAGTAAAGGGTTAGGACGTGAATTAATGAAATTTGTAGAGCAATATGGCCGTTCTCATCATTACCATAAAATCGCTCTTTCAGCGCAATATACTGCCATTGATTTTTACCATACTCTGGGGTACCAAACTGAGGGAGAAATGTATGATGAAGAGGGAATGGACCACATTTATATGACATTATCTTTAGAGTAATAATTGCCCTTGAATTAAATTTTCTCGCCTCTATATTGGTATATAGGTCAATATTTAATCAAAAAGAGGTGAATGATGGCAAATGGTTGGGCAAATGAAGATGCTGTTCAAGAACAAATTGATGCCACTCTTGATGATGCGGTAGCGAAAGCTCGTCGCCAATTGCACTCAGGTGAAAGTGCCGAGTTTTGTGAAGAGTGTGGTGAGGCAATTCCTGAGGCTCGCCGTTTAGCATTACCCGGCGTTAAATTCTGTATCAACTGCCAAAATGAATTAGACAAAAAACAATCTACATTTAGTGGCTATAATCGGCGTGGCAGTAAGGATAGCCAATTACGCTAATCACATTTCCACCTCCATTTATCTAAGGTTTTTACTTATCTAGTACTTACTTTCACTCATTTGCGTTAACTTATTGGTAAAACATGTAAATACTGCACTGTTAATTATTAATTTAATGATAATTAACATGATATTTTTATCCTCTATTTAATGTTATTTCCCGATATTGTTGATCATTCACTCGTATCATGGCAGTATAACCGCCTATTTTTTAACTTATGAAGGTGATAAAGACTCGGGTTTCATCGCTATTTTTGGCAGTTTAGCCTGCCCTCAACACCATATTATTGTTCTTTCTATCTCGTTTCCTTAGGGGAAATTTTTCGCAATTATTCATTGTTTCATTAAGAAGGACAGCTCGCTGCATATTTGTCGATATCGGTATGCCAAAAATAAAATAAAACAAAACAAAAGAAGGTTGTTATGAGTCAAATTGATACTGATTCTAAAAAAATTCGTTCTAAAATTAGTCCCCCTGTATTTTATAGCTCTGCCGTTATTATTTTGGTTATCGTTGGCTTTGCCGCTTTGATGCCAGAAGTCGCAGAATCTCATCTAAGTCATCTTCAGCAAAACTTATTCAATAATGCTAGCTGGTTTTACATTCTAGCCGTCGCTATTATTCTTTTGAGTGTGACTTATCTGGGACTCTCCCGTTATGGGCAAATAAAATTAGGCCCAGACCACGCCCAACCCAATTTTAGCTATGTCTCGTGGTTTGCCATGCTTTTCTCAGCAGGTATGGGAATTGGGCTAATGTTTTTTGGGGTTGCAGAACCCGTAATGCACTACCTCAACCCACCTGTAGGTGAACCGCAAACCGTTGAAGCCGCAAAAGAAGCCATGCGCTTAACGTTCTTCCACTGGGGGTTACATGCTTGGGCTATCTATGCCATTGTCGCATTAATTTTAGCGTTTTTTAGCTATCGCCACGGCCTCCCTCTCACATTACGCTCTGCCCTTTACCCCATTATTGGTGAGCGTATTTATGGCCCAATAGGCCATGCAGTTGATGTATTTGCAGTAGTAGGGACGGTATTTGGTGTTGCAACATCTTTAGGCTTCGGTGTACTGCAAGTTAACGCTGGGATGAACCATTTATTTGGTTTACCAGTCAGCGAAACCGTACAGGTGGCTTTGATCATCATTTTTACAGGGCTTGCAACAATTTCCGTTGTTTCAGGACTAGATAAAGGTATCCGTATCTTATCGGAACTCAATCTTGGCCTCGCATTTCTATTGCTCGTATTAATCGTTGCTTTAGGGCCAACTGTGCTTCTTTTAAAATCTTTCGTTGAGAATACAGGTGGCTACCTTTCAGAGATCGTCAATAAAACCTTCAATCTCTATGCCTATGAACCCAAATCAAGTAATTGGTTAGGCGGCTGGACACTACTGTATTGGGGATGGTGGTTATCTTGGTCGCCATTTGTCGGTATGTTTATTGCCCGTATCTCTCGCGGTCGTAGTATTCGTGAATTTGTCATGGGGGTATTATTTGTCCCTGCTGGCTTCACTTTAATGTGGATGACATTCTTCGGTAACACAGCGATTGATTTAATTAAAAATAAAGGCGCAACCTTATTAGCCGAAACTGTTCAGGCAGACGTATCTCTCGCTTTGTTTGAATTCCTTAATTATTTTCCATTCTCTTCGGTTTTATCTTTCTTTGCTATGCTAATGGTCATTGTGTTTTTCGTGACTTCAGCGGATTCAGGAGCAATGGTGGTTGATACTTTAGCTTCAGGCGGCGATTCTAATACCCCTGTTTGGCAACGTATCTTTTGGGCGGGTTTAATGGGTATCGTTGCGATAACAATGTTACTCGCAGGTGGTCTCCAAGCGTTACAAACACTGACAATTGCGAGTGCTCTTCCCTTTGCTGTCGTTTTGCTCGCCTCCATTTATGGCTTGTTCAAAGCCTTAAGAGTCGATGCCTATAAGCGCGATAGCCAACAGTTAGCGACCATTGCACCAACTGCCAGCCGTAACCCTATTCCGTGGCAGCGACGCTTGCGTAACATCGTATATTTCCCTAAACGCGCGCATGTTAAACGCTTTATGGAAGAATCTGTGAAGCCATCAATGGAAATGGTATCTGAAGAACTGGCTAAGCAAGGTACTGTATGCCATATCCATACTGATAAAGATGACCGAATAGGTTTTGAAGTGGATTTAGGCGAAGATATGAACTTTTTATACGAAGTTCGCCTCCGTTACTATATTCAACCGTCATTTGCGTTATCGGGTATGGGGACAGAAAGTGATGATGAAAAGAGCGAGGAGCAACGCTACTATCGCGCTGAAATTCACTTAAAAGAAGGTGGGCAAGATTATGACGTGATGGGCTGGGCAAAAGAGCAGATCATTCACGATATCCTAGACCAATACGAAAAACATATCCATTTCTTACACTTACTGGGTAAGTAGCCCCAAAAAAGAAACATTACCTAAAATGTGTCGATAAGAATTCACAGGCGGCTAAAATTATAGCCGCCTCCGCCTGTGTTTATTCGATTATCTATTAATGCAATAGAATCCTATTTTATGACATTTGAATTTTTGATAATAAAGTACTTACGCTAGCTAAGTCTTCAGGATGAACTTTTAAATATTTTTCACAAGCTAATCTGGCATAGTAAAAGCAAGTTTCTTCACTGACGACTATTTCATCTTCTTTTTCTGGAGGATAACTTATTGCAAAAAAACACCCTCTTTAAAAATCATATCATCTAAAAATCCATCATACTCACAAGCAAAATTAGCACTCTTATTTTCTCCCCTCATGTAAGTTTTATTCCTCAAATAGACAGACATGACCACGTGTCTTTTTCCTAATTGATTCGGCTACGACCCTCGTTAACTTGGTTGGTTAAATCGTCTATCACCACAAAACAGGTTTATGTTTTTCGACGATTTCAGTGTGTTTTCGCATTCAATCTCAACGTTGCTAAAAACGCGCTGAGGCGGTTTTATGATGCCTAACGGGTGTTTTAGACACTAAGTTCGCCAGTTTAACATAATAGGTCTTATGGAAATTTTAAAATCAAGGTAAACGCAATCTATGCTAAATCATGATATTTAACTTAAGTAATGTATATGGTATTGTGAACTATCTATATTGGTTTTTAATGACAAAGGGAATGCTTAAAATGGCGAATATAATTTATCTTACGCTAAAAGGAAATAAACAAGGTTTAATCTCGAAAGGATGCTCATCGATAGATTCTATCGGAAACAAGTATCAAAAGGGACACGAAAACGAAATTCTTATTAATGAGTTGTCTTCTAATTTATCGATGCATCAAAATGTCAGTTTTCAGCCTATTAGTATTCGTAAGCCAATTGATAAGTCTTCCCCACTACTTTCTCAAGCATTAACATCGAGTGAGATATTAACGTGCGACTTTACTTTTTATAGAACATCAATGAATGGTGGGTTAGAGCTGTATTATAAAATAAAACTGACAGATGCCTCAATTGTTGACCTAAATTGTTTTTATCCTAATTCTGTTACTCACAATCAAGCCCAACCAGAAGAGTCTGTATCGTTTCGATTTAAATCGGTTACCTGGGAGCATGTTATTGCTGGTACTAGTACATACAGTATATGGGAAGAAAGGAGCTTTTAATGTTCTCTAGCCCAGAAGAGACCTTTGAATGGTATGCAAATGAATTAAGAAAAATATCTGAGTTATCTGCAAGGTATTTTCTTGACGACCCCTACTGTAAACAAGGTTACAGAAGTGAAATAAATGAAGTTATAAGGTTGATCCGAGCTGATTTTAATATAGCACTGTATAATAATAATGCTAGGCATCAACGAGTAGATAGCACTCGGGATTGGTTTAGAGAGAACATAGGTTCAACGGGGAATTGGCCCGATATATATAAATACACTGAGGAAATTAAACTCGAATATGAATCAGAAAAATTAGCGTATTCCCAATTAAGAAAGGCAAGTAAAGAACTATATAATGCAACTAGGTCTTATTTTGGTGAAGGCTGGCTTTTTTATGGTGACAAGAGCCTTGATATATTAGGTGGTGCAATTCAAACAGCAGTTGGTATTTTTAGTTATAGAATAGGTAAAACAATTGGAAGTCACGGAATGAAAACGTCCGGTGCGATAAGCATGGCCTATGGTGGAGGTCGTGTATATCAAGGTATTTCTGATATTACGTATGAGTTAACTGATGGTGAAATAAACTTTAGACAAGATCCAGTTAAATTTTTAATAGAACAAGGTACTATAGCATTAGGTGGAGATAGTATCACAGCTAAGAAAATTTATTATGATGTTGATTTTGTAAATAATCTTTATATCGGTTTTGGAGCATTTAAAATTATTGATCCAAAGAAAAGAACTGAAATAAGACAATTACCAACAAAAACTTCTAAAGGATTAAGAAAATTAGGTTTTTTTGAACGCTATTTTCCAGATAACGTCGGGTTTAGAATAGAAAGATGGACTAGTGAAAATTATAAAAGAAAATTAGCTATAGGAAATAAGCCAATGTTATTATATTCATTAACAGCATCAGCAATAAAATTGAAATTGATTCTTGAATTACATAGTGACGAAAATTAGTATTTTATAATTTTTTTATTTTCATTAGTGAATTAAAAGTTTAAATTTTATGGATAGATAAAATAAAAAAGGTATTTTACTATTTACTGAGTCTATAAATAAAACCATTAATACAGGGATTAAATATGCGATTGTTAAAGGTATTAGTGATAGAATTAATGGTGCCCCCATAAAAAAAACAAGAGTTAAATAGTTAATAATATAAATCAAATACAATATTTTGGGAATCTTTTTACTTGATACTGATTCTTCAAACCATGAATCAAAATCATCCCCTTTTCCAATGGATGAATGAATTGAACTAAGTTTGATAAAGTCATTTTTATTTAACTTATCTATATTTCTTATTTTCACTATGACCTCTGATACTAATATATAGCTTTTTATCTTAATTGGTGTAAATAGTCTTGTTTTTCATTTTGATGGTGGTGATTTATAATAATCACCATCAAGGTTATAATACTTAATTATATGAAATCACTTGAATTAATTCATACGGTTTACCTTGTCTTATCGCAAGGTTATCATCGAAATTGAATCCTTCAGCACAAAATAACGATTGTATACTGTCAATAATGACATTGTTATAATTGATAATAGAAGGTTCTTCCCCATCAATAAAATATTTAAGAGTAATATCTATTTTTTCATCGTTTTTGATAGCATCAAAGATAAATTTGGTTGAGTGACCCAAATCTTTATCAATCGTCAATCGTAGAATTGGAGTGCCATTTTCATCTTTTTCTCTAGAATAACTAATTGAATTAATTAGGATCGCATCATTTTTTGAATTTGAAAGGTCTTTCGTGATTACCCCCTGTTCAGATCCAATTATTCTCATGATTATTTGATGTTTCATGCGATTTCCTTATGTAGCATTTGGCTTTAGTAAGCCATTTTTTTTCACATAAAGCAATAAAAACATAACGAGTTCCGCACTGACTTTACCATTACTAAACCCAAATGCTGTTTTCTCCATAGAAGGATCATAAGCACCAATCCCAACTGCAAACTTCTCGGCTTGTGATTTAGAATTTAATTTATTAATTTCCTCAACCAATTTGTTAGTCGCAGAGGCATGCAACTGATCTTTTTCTATGATGGGGGGTTAATTTTGAGATATTAAGCCTAATTTAATATCATGGTCTGAAAGCGTAATGATCTTACCTTTTGATAGTAAGTTAGCCGACTATGTTTATTCAATTGTCTATTAATGCAATAGAATCCTATTTTATGACATTTGCATTTTTGATAATAAATTACTTACGCTAGCTAAGTCTTCAGGATGAACTTTTAAATATTTTTCACAAGCTAATCTGACATAGTGGAAGCAAGTTTCTTCACTGACGACTATTTCATCTTCTTTTTCTGGAGGATAACCTATTGCAAAAAAAACCCCCTCTTTAAAAATCATATCATCTAAAAATCCATCATACTCACAAGCAAAATGACAATATGCACCATCAGTACTATAGCCTCTCTTATGAACTATGTGGTCTACAACATCTAAGAAACGGTGATCATTATACATCCGATCAAAATAAGTTTTGATGACCCAATCGTGATGATCATAATTGTTTTTATCCTCATAATTATAAGGTAATCCAAACAATAAATGATTTAATTCATCAAAAGACTCATTCATATAAATTATTCCTATTGAGGATGAAAATTACTAACACCTTTAGTTTTGGGATCTAAATAAACTCTAAAGTGTATTAGTGTCGATAAGAATTCACAGGCGGCTAAAATTATAGCCGCCTGTGTTTTCAATCTTTTTTGCTCAATTCTATTGAACTTAGAGCTATCTACCCCCTATCATTGGGGCTTACTGATTGTTATTACCAGATTTCTTATAATAATTTTGCAGGAAGTATTACGTCTTTGCCTTTAACATAATCCCATACCAAGGTGAATATCTTTTTATATATCGAGCTTTCATATTGTGATAGGTGCATTAATAGTTTTGATAGTTCATCCGATGATCTCATGACTGATATCTCCCCCCCTTCAGGATACGCTATAAAAACGTGACTAACACCGTTTATCGATATAGTTAAAAAAGCCTTTCCATTAATATATTGTATATTATTAAGATATACACTACTGACTAAAAACGGCATTTCCATTCCAAGGCCCCTCGAAAAATTCTCGTAGTATCATTTGATAGCTCGTGCTTTTTTGTTGGGATTAACATATCAAAAGCAGGCAAGTACACAATTTAAATTACAGTCTAGGCCGCCCTCCCCCCGGCAGAAAAAACTGAACTAGATTTGACCTGACAGACACCTTATAAATAACCGGTAACTGTAAGGTCTGAGCTAATACATATAAGGCTTCGTCGGATAAACCCTCTTTCAAGTCAAAACACCTCACAGTGGATGAACCGTATATTTCTGCTCAAATGGCCTCGCTGATCCAACAAACCCATTCAAATACTGGAAGCCTCATCAAGCTCACTCAGGTTATCAATAGGAGACTGTTACAAAATTTGAATAATGATTCTAGCGTAGAACCATGTTTTAAATTAAATTAGCTGGTAGAGATATATTTCTGCCTTCGATAAAATCCCAAGTTATCTCACATAAAAATTTAGATATTTCTGGTTTATATGGCATTATAGACATTATTAACTTATCGAGTTCATCCGTATAATTTATACCTTTTATTCCTTTAGCCTCAAATATACTTGCCATGAAAAATTTAGTTTCTTTATTGACACTAAAACCATAGCTAATATTTTTCGTTGTATTATCATAATCTATTGATAATAAAAATATATTATGGTTTGTAGACACTATGTCCATTCCATGCATCCTTAAATTCGTTAACTTTCATTGTGTACCGTGTTCCTTTAAATGGATCGTTGATTATTACATTACCTCCATTGTCTACGCCTTTAACAACAACCCAATGACCAACTTTATTACCTGAGTCCCACATCATTGCACTCCAAGAACCGGTACGATTTAATGACTCAAAACTTGAAGAAGAAACATTATTAGCAACCCAACCGCTATCAACTTTATTTAGTTTATTGGCAAGTGAATTCATTGATGTTAATTCTGTACCTAATTTAATCTGAGATGTGAAAATATTACGATCTTTTAATATCATTTCCCCACATGCAGCGCCACAACTAGTCGGCGTCACCTGTTTCACTACAGTTGGGTCAACGATTTCATTCATGACATTCCAGTTACCTCCAGCCCCTCCTTTTAATGGTTTCCGCTGAAGGGCCGTGCCTGTTGTTTTGATCAATCGCCCCATAACGGCTACAGCTCGTTCTAATGGTAACGATGTTAATAGTGCAATTGCGTAATCTTTAGTATCCTTGGCCTGTGCTAATGCCATCATAGTATCTGAAACGGGAAGATGCTCTAATATTAACTTTACAGGGTCTTCTCCCCCAGCACCGTTAAGATAATTTTTCCGAATACTACGTTTTTCTTGCTCCGTAAGGCTGCTATCACTCGCTAATACTTTTTCAAGTTCAAAACCACTTGCGAAAAAGTTATCGCCCGTATTTCCAAAAAAATTATGGTAATGGTGATTAAAAAGAAATACATTTTCTGCGGCATTAGCACCACTGTATGCACCACTCGCTTCACCTGTATAAATACCGCCAGATAAAGCCCCAACCACCTTGATTATTTGAGTATCTGCATTTAAATTATTTTTACTTTTGTTATCAAGAGATAGTGCTGCCAATTCAGCGGCTAATGCACCAACAACGGCTCCTTTTACATTGCCACCACTAATTTCTGCACTTAGCGCAGCCAAACCCGCATGACTAAGAGCTTTTCCTGTATGCCCTAGAATATTTCCCTGTTTATCTACATATAAATACTGGAATTTATCGCCTATCAGGTTAGCCCCTTCAGCTTGAATTTGCCCTGCCACATTACTGAGTAGGGCTGTTTTAAAGTTTTCACTAAAGCTCCCACCTTGGATCGCTGTTCCGATGGTTGAGCTGATAGCACTTTGCCCTGCCACACGCTGTGCGACTTGAGTCCAATTTCCATCACTGAGTTTTGGTAAAGTCACTTTGGCCGGATCTGTCGCTTTGCCATATAACGCAATATCAAATCCTTCAAGTGAACCCGCAATAATCATGCTGGTCACAATTGATTTTACGGTATCACTTTCCCCTAGACTGGATAAGGTTTTTGACAGGTTTCCTTTGTTCTCGACTAATGCGACGGAAGCTTGAGAAACGAGTGAGGCAAACCCCGCCTGTGCCGCAGCAGAAGCCATTGACGCTGTTGTCGCTGAAGCACCCATGGTTGTAGCAGTAGAGCTCGCTAACCCACCAATACTGGCGGCTGTAGAGGTTCCATAAGTAGCAGCCGCGACAGCAATGGCAATCACAGCACCTACGACTGGATTAAGGCTTTCAGTTTTTACATCCCACTGGCTATAAGCATCTTTTACAACAGCCCAATTGACGTTTTTATTATTTTTAATGTCCCCGAGCCACTCATACCCAGGAGTACGACTTAATATTGCTAATGCCTGTTCGAATGACTGCCCTTCTTTAGTTTTAACATCTGCAGTGATCCCTTTATTCGCATCAACAGTCAGTTTTCCACCAATATGCAATGCAGGTAAAACCCATTTATCTGAGGTATAGCCTTTATTACGTTGGGTGATATAAAAACCGTTAGAATTTGTAATCACCTGTTCAAATTGCGAATTTTTGACCGCTTTAAAATTCACCTTACCCGTTTGGCTGGTGATTTTGGCATTCTTGCCCGCATTAATTTTGGTCGCTTCTAATGTGACATCATCCTTGGCATACAGATTAATATCGCCACCTGCGGTAAATTCAGTGACTTTATTGGTTTTATCACTGCGTGTTTTTCTCACTTCCTTTTTCGTAATACAAAGCGTCCATCTATTGCATTTCTTTTTATACTCTTCGAAGTAACTGCTTTCTTCCATGGCTTGGGCGTAGAGATAGCCGCCTTTTGCTGCAATATCCATCGCGCCTTTGGCAACGAGACGTGAGGCTTGGAAAAGAATGCTCCCCTCTGACAAAATGGTCAGGGTTTTACCACTGTTAATTTCAGTGCCAATTTGGCGATATAACTCTTCAAATTTTTTCCCTGACTGTTTTCGATAGTTCGTTTTAACTGACTCTAAGCGTACATTTCCCCCACTTGAGAGTGTGATGTCACTTAGGGATTTGATTGTGCTACCTTGTGCAGTGAGTGCGCCATTGGAGGCCAGAGTGACGCCTTTATCTCCGGAAAGTGTCGAGGTCACATAACGCACATCTTGGTTATCTTCACTGGGGTTGGGAATCGCAGAGTAAGCGGTAGCCGTTAATTTAATATCACGACCTGAAAGCGCTATGACCTTGTCTTTGGATTGAAGGTTGGCCGACTGCAAGTCAATATCACGAGCGGCATTTAACGTGATATTGCCATTTGCGATGAGTTGAGAGCGTAGCTCTGGGTAGCGATTGGTCTTGAATACATTATCGACATCTTTAATCGCTTTTGAGCCTAACAAAATATCTTGGCCTGCATTGAACGTCAGTGATTTTCCACTGTTGAAGGCAATGCCACGCGCTTCAATATTCTTACCTGCAGTGAGGTTTATTTCCCCTGAACTTGTCCAATTTCCTATTTTTGTGAGTAACACATTGATATTGGCGACAGGCTCTGATGCCGCGAGTTTCATTAAGTTGAGTTCATCGCGACGAATAAGGATATTGTCATTGGCACTGAGGGTAAGTTTATTCGTTTTAGCTAATTGCGCATTATCAAAAGTGATGTTTTTACCGGCTTGGATATGTAACGAGTTTGCGGCGTTGATAACCGGAGGAGATAAGACATTATCCTTAAAAGCAGAGACAGGATTTAAGCTATATTGAAGATTGCCATTTTTCGCAATCAAGGTACTGTCTTTAGCTGTTAAATTGACTTGTTTAAGGTTAAGGTCGTTGTTGGCAATTAGGCTCTGTGATTGTTTTGCAACGAGCTGCGCATCATGAATGTTGATATTTTGACCTGCGATAATAGACAGATCATTTTCAGACTGTAAGTTGGTGGAAATATTTATATTATTAGAATTTAAGACAATATTTTTTGCAGTAATGGCAAAAGATGGATTACCTACTTGTACTATTTTTGCTATGGGCTTTTCAGTATTAGGAAGTTTACTTTCAAGATTAATGGCGTTTTTAAAATCAAGAACAACATTATTTCCAGCAGATATCGTTTTATAATTTAAGGCTTCGGGAGCCCAAGAATAAAGTTTATCGATTAATTTAAAATCTACCGGCTCACCAACATAAAAAATATCATAAGTTCCATCATCATCACTTTCATCTGCAAATTTTCCTAAATCTGCATTAGATCTATCATATTTATACCAAAGATCTAACTTGCCTGAGTTAAAAGAGGATATTGATGCATTTTGTCCTGTCAATATCACATTGTTTTTTGCAGCGATTTTTCCAAAGTCGCTAACTAAATCATTTGCATTAATATAGGCATTCTTTTCTGATGCGATAACCCCAATATTTCCCAAATTCAAATACTGTTTTCGTTCAACATTAATGCTGTCACTGTTGATCAAATCCATCTCCCCAAACCATTTTTTATAGGGAAAATCTTCTAATCGAGGGTAGAGTGAAATAATTGATACAACTCCCTGCCTAGTACCAAAAAAAGAAGATACATAAGTGCCATTTTTATCACTGGTAGTCGCATTGATATTGGAAATTTTTATGGGTGATGCATTCGCCGTATTTGTCAGTTTTTTGGTCCGAACCACCAAGTCCCCTGCATTGGTCTTTATCGTCCCCGATTTATTCTCAATCAGGGTACTCAAATCCCCTTTGGCATTTTTTTGCATCCACAGATTATCTTGTGCCTGAATGAGTGCGCTATTTCCTGTGTTACTGACGTTATCAGCAAAGACACGCATATCCTTGCCTGCGGTAACTTTCCCGTTATTGGCGAGGGTGTTGGTGGCTAATGTGATGTCTTTGGCGGCATTCACGTTGGCATTGGCGTTAATTTGCAGGTTTTTGGTGCTAACATTGATGTCTTTTTTCCCTTGAATATTGCCGGCAAGGGTAATTTTGCCATCGACGGTTAACGTCAGGTCATGTTGGTTGGCTTGCACATTACTGAGGTTAATCCCCACCCCTGATTCCGTACTCACCAATTTCACTTGGTTGGCATACATCCCACCCAGTGCTTTGATATCTACCGAAATACTGGGTTTTGCTCCTTCACCCGCAATCGGTGTCACGGTGCCTTTTTGAAAGTCAACACGGTTGGTGCCTTGCATCAGGGTCAGGTTCTTGGCTTTGATTTGCCCATTTAGTTCGGTGGCGCGGCTGATAATATCGGCATACGTTTGCGCTTCGGTATTCATGCCATTGGCGCCGATAACCACACTGCCTTTTTTCACCTCAACCGCAGACAAAGCCCCCTTGTTATCCAGAATAGGTTTTCCCGTGGTTAAGGTAATCGCAGGGGTATTCACAAAACTACAGCCATTGCAGGTAATGCCATTCGGGTTAGCAATTAAGACATTCGCCCCTTTGCCTGCTACTTCCAACTTACCTTGTAATTCTGAGCGGCTACTGCCGGTAACTTCGTTGATAATCAGATTAGCGGCATTTCCCTTTAAATTCGTATTGGCTTTGATTTGCCCTGCAATTTGGGAATTCACATTAGTGGTGGCGTTGTTGAGTACCGCACCTTGTTTATCGACATTAAATTGTTGGAATTTATTGTGGGATATTCCCGCCCCATTCGGCGTGGCGATATTAATAATCGGGACGTTATTTTGTTGGCTGATTTGGGTGTTTTTATCTGCCGCCGTCATGGCTGCTCCCCAAGCAGGATGTAAGGGGTAGACGGCGGTTAAGAGAATAATGGTGTAACTTAATATCCGCTTAGAGCGAGAAGGCAACTGTTCATTTAGCATAAATAATCCTTTAAAAACGTAAAGCTACAGAGAGAATGAGACCGACCAATAAGCCGACCAATTGTCTGGTTTAAGTTGTGAGGGATAATGCAAAGGTTTACTGAGTAGAAACTGAGAATAAATTAGGCTATTGCCTGTAAAAGAGAGGCCAACGGCTCCACCAGCTAGGGTGTCATGTTCAACGTGGTATTTATCTGAGGCAATAAACCCGTAATCTAACGCTCCGATAAAACGCAGTTGCCCAATTGCCGTATTGGCGATGTCTTTATTGATTTCATTACGCCAATAGCCACCTCGGTTACCACTCAAAGACTGCTCATGGTAGCCACGGACAGAATACTGGCCTCCAATACTTATGCGTTCAATGCCGTATAAATTATCGGGCGAATATTGACCGTAAAATGAGGTTAAATAAGTCAAACCATTAGCGAAAAAATACTGATAACTGCTACTTAGACTGAATTTGCGGTAATGGCTTCGTGGTGAGCCTTGCGCGAGGGTGTCCGGTGAGGCACCAAAGGCAGATATCCCCCATTCAGCAGCAGGGTTAAACGTGAAGTAACCTTGTCCCAGCGCGGTACTGTATTGTGGGGTAAATGAGAGCGAGGTTAAAGTTGGGCTGCTGATACTCAGGGTTTGGGAAGCTAGCTGAGTGCGGGCATTTTTATGTTTGAAACTGCCTTGTAAGGTTAGACGCTGTTTGCCATCGCGATAAATTAAGTTGCTGACATCAAATTGTTGGTTGGTATTTTTGCCTTCATAACGGTATTGCTGATCCAATGTATAAAACGGCTGTAATGTATTATTACGATAAAACTGATAACGGTAAGACCAATAACCATAAGGCACATTCACATTCGCAACGATATAACGATTATGATGGGATGTACTTCCATCCATATCGGTATTGGCCGAGACTGACCACTGCTCACCAAACCCTAATGGGGAATCTACCGTCAAACCGCCGGTAATCAGCTGTTTTCCTGTTGCTTTCATCCCTGAATTATCGAAGTTCAATTGGCCCGTGATAGGCCACTTTTTCCCTTGCTGGTGAATAATAATCCGAGAGTAGCCATTTTGGCTTCCTGGCTGGATATCGATAGTGTACTTAGCGGACGATAACCGGTTGAGTTGCTCCAACCCCTGTTCAATATGCCGTAGGTTTAATATTTTTCCTTGTTGATGAGGGAATATTTGATGAGCTAAACGCTTAGGGGAGTTTTCAATCTCGATAGTTTCAATCTTTCCTTCAATCATTTGTATGGCGAGATGATGTGACGATAAATCTTGCTCAGGAATGATGGCTTGAGAGGTAATAAACCCCTGTTCTATATAGTAATTAGTCACATGCTTAGTGAGCTCATGTATTTCACCTAGCGTGAGGCAGCGTTTTAAGTAAGGTGAGGTTAACTGAGTCTGAGTTTTACTGGTGAGTTGTGTGGCACCGACAAATTGGATCTTATCGACCGGGAAACAAATTTCATCTTGACCGTGTTTGGAAAAAGTATCATCAACGGTGATTACATTGTGTTTTTCCAATAGGTTACGTTGGATTAACTCCGATTCTAACCGTTGTTTCTGTTCAAATTGAATACTTTCATTCGTGGAAGGGAATAATTGATTTTCCGTGTAGCCATAAGGAGAAATCATAAACAACGATAAGCATAATAAACGCCACATAATTTGATATTTTGTCATGTTATCTAAATTTTCGTTACGAACAGTAAATTTACCGTAATGTAACTTATTCTCATTAACTGCTTTTAGATAAAAAAAATCCACCATGACTAAAAATTAATACTTTCATTCTTAATATTGTTTTTTGCGCCATTTCACTATATTAATTTGACCAAATTGCAATTAACGATAAAGTCTAACGTTATATACTGAAAATCAATCATTTGATTTTATTAGGAATGATTTTTCTGAAGAATTTGTCACAAGCAACCTATAGGTAATTTCACAATTACAAATAAGATATGACAGTGAGGGATTGGCTACTCAACTAAAAGTATAAATGAAGTTCAACTTCAGTGAATTTAAACAGAAAAGTGAATTATTTAAGTAATAACTATATTCTAAATAATTCGAATTATAAGAAGGCGACAATTAAAGAAAGTCCGATGAAAACACACCAATATGTGACCCAGTAGCCAGCGCCAGCAACAATGTCACAATGCGAAATATGACGAAGACAAATTAATTTTCTAAATAGTTCGAACTCTAGCAAGGCGGCAATTGAGGATAGTTTGGGGAGCATACATCAGTATGTGACCCAAATAGCCGAAAGAAGCCAACACAGCTAGAGCTCGAAATATGACGAAAATTTAGGCGCTTTTCCGCTTATTCATCTCACTGTAGTCTGGGCTCTCTAAAGCGATTAGCTCATCCAACAGTGCGGTCAATTGCTGCATTTTCTCTGGCGAAAATGCCAGCTCGATTTTTTGATAACCTTCTTCCACTTCCTGCCGTGCTTTGTCATACAGCTCTTGCCCTGCTGGTGTCAAAGAGACATATAATTTGCGCTGATCATTCAACGGTTTTAAGCGGAAAATTAAACCTTCGCGCTCCATACGGGTTAGGATCCCCGTTAAACTTGGGCGCAGAATACAGGTTTGGACTGATAATTCATGAAAATCAATTGAACGCTTATCAGCTAAAACGCGAATAATACGCCATTGCTGTTCAGTCAAATTATACGACTTTAATATCGGCCGGAAAAAACCCATTGCGGTTTCCCTTGCCTGCAATAATGCAATTGTCAATGATTCATGCATAAGCTTAAAACTCACCACTTAATTAACGTTATTTAGCCCAATTTAGGTATTTTATGGCGGCTGCCACAGTGCTTTATTGGCGCAATGCTTTAGTGAAACCCTTTGGTTATCACCATGAATTTCCACATCACCAATTTGCCTTATTCAAGAGTAGCACGGTCAAATAACAATCTCAAAGAAAAACCCTAAAATATTAATGAGTAAATAATTTAAAATTCAACTTTAAAGTTAATTTTTTGTAAATCAAAAAAAATTGAAAAAATAATAAATTCATTTATAACAGCATGTTACAGAAAGGTGGCTCAATTATGTTAATGAGATCACAATTAAAATTAACATTTACATAAACCTATTGCTAATTTAAAAATTATACTTTATTAATATATTAATAATTACTCGAAAGTTGAATTCTTTTCATTAAGGAGTTGTCAATGAAAGGCACTGTATTTGCCGTTGCCCTCAATCACCAAAGCCAGCTTAGCCATTGGCTTGAGGCATTCCAGCAAGCCCCTTATAAGACCCCACCAAAAACCCCTGTGTGGTTTATTAAGCCGCGTAATACGCGTATCAATTCAGGTGAGCAAATTTTGCACCCTATAGGTGAAGAAGTGCAAAGTGGCGCTACGCTTGCTTTGGTGATCGGTAAAAATGCACGCAAAGTCAGTAAAGAGGATGCTCATCAATTTATTGCTGGGTTTGCGCTGGCAAATGAAGTGAGCTTGCCAGAAGACACCTTCTATCGCCCTGCAATTAAAGCAAAATGCCGTGATACTTTCTGCCCAATCGGTGAAATGGTGGCTACTTCGCTAAATACTCCTGTCGATATCATCACCCTAGTGAATGGCAAAGAAGTGGATCGCTGGTCAACAAAAGATCTGATCCGCGATGCTAGCGAGTTAGTGGCTGCATTAAGTGACTTTGCCACCTTAAAGCAAGGGGATGTGATCCTGCTCGGAACGCCACAGCAACGCGTCACCATCAAACCCGGTGATGACGTGGTTATCCAAGCGGAAGGCTTTCCTAGCCTGAAAAATACCGTTGTGGCAGCAGGAGGAAAATAATGTCTACGATAACAAAACGCGCCAAAATCCTTTTTAAAGGCACTGAATATTCCGTCACCGTTGGTGATAACGAAGCCATTACGTTACCTAATGGGGATGTAGTCACGGGTGATTCTCCTGATGTTGAATGGTTACCCCCTGCTCAAGGAACGTTATTTGCCCTTGGTTTGAACTATGCGGACCATGCTGCCGAATTAGAATTTAAGCCACCTGAAGAACCTTTAATTTTCTTAAAAGCAGAAAGCAGCTTAACGGGCCACCGCCAAGTTTCTGTTCGCCCTGATAATGTTGAATATATGCATTATGAGTCTGAGTTAGTGGTGGTGATTGGAAAAACGGCTCACAAGGTCTCAAGAGAAGATGCCATGGATTATGTCGCAGGTTATACCGTGTGTAATGACTATGCGATCCGTGACTATTTAGAGAACTATTATCGACCAAATTTACGTGTTAAGAGCCGCGATACCTTAACGCCGATCGGCCCTTGGATCGTCGATAAAGACGCCATTAAAGATCCACATAACTTAGCTTTATACACCTATGTAAATGGTGAATTACGCCAAAAAGGCACCACTGCCGATCTGATTTTCGATATTCCCTTTTTAATTGCTTACCTCAGTGACTTTATGACACTGCAACCGGGAGACATGATTGCGACAGGGACACCAAAAGGGTTGTCTGATGTCGTGCCGGGTGACGAAGTCATTGTTGAAGTTGAAGGTGTTGGCAAACTGGTCAACACCATTATCAGCGAAAAAGACTATGAGGAACGTGTGTAATGACTAAGATTAATCATTGGATCAACGGTAAAAACGTTGCTAGCAAAGACTATTTTGAAACCACCAACCCTGCAACGGGTGAAGTACTCGCTGAAGTCGCAGCGGGTGGACAAGACGAAATCAACCAAGCCGTTGCCGCAGCAAAAGACGCATTTCCAAAATGGTCCAATACCCCGATGAAAGAGCGCGCTCGCTTAATGCGTCGCCTTGGTGAATTGATCGACGAAAATGTCCCGCAAATCGCGGAAATGGAAACCAAAGACACTGGTTTGCCTATTCACCAAACTAAAAACGTGTTGATCCCACGCGCTTCACACAACTTTGAATTCTTTGCTGAAATTTGCCAGCAAATGAATGGCCGTACTTACCCTGTTGATGACAAGATGATGAACTACACCTTGGTTCAACCTGTGGGTGTCTGTGCGCTGATTTCCCCATGGAACGTGCCATTTATGACCGCAACATGGAAAACCGCTCCTTGTTTAGCACTGGGTAATACTGCGGTTCTGAAAATGTCTGAGTTATCACCATTATCAGCGAATCGCCTTGGTGAACTGGCTCTGGAAGCCGGTATTCCAGCAGGCGTTTTGAACGTGGTTCAAGGCTACGGTAGCACTGCGGGAGATGCTTTAGTCAAACACCATGATGTCCGTGCGGTTTCCTTTACTGGGGGCACGGCTACTGGCCGCACTATTATGCAAAATGCAGGCTTGAAAAAGTATTCCATGGAATTAGGGGGTAAATCACCGGTACTGGTCTTTGAAGACGCGGATATTGAGCGTGCACTAGACGCTGCCCTGTTTACGATTTTCTCCATTAATGGCGAACGCTGTACGGCTGGCTCACGTATTTTCATCCAAGAAAGTATCTATCCTGAGTTTGTTAAACGCTTTGCAGAACGTGCAAACCGCTTGATCGTCGGTGACCCGAACGATCCGAAAACCCAAGTGGGTGCATTGATCAGCCAGCAGCACTGGAACAAAGTTTCGGGTTATATTCGCTTAGGTATGGAAGAAGGCGCAACCTTGTTAGCGGGTGGCCCAGACAAACCGACTGATCTACCTGACCACCTCAAAGGCGGTAATTTCTTACGTCCTACCGTACTGGCTGATGTCGATAACCGCATGCGTGTCGCCCAAGAAGAGATCTTTGGGCCTGTGGCTTGTTTAATTCCGTTTAAATCTGAAGAAGACGGTTTACGCATGGCAAATGATATTGAGTACGGCCTTGCTTCGTATATTTGGACGCAAGATGTCAGCAAGATTTTACGTTTATCACGCAGTATTGAAGCTGGAATGGTGTTTGTTAACACCCAAAACGTGCGTGACCTGCGCCAACCATTCGGTGGTGTCAAAGCCTCCGGTGTAGGCCGTGAAGGTGGCGAGTACAGCTTCGAAGTGTTCGCAGAAATGAAGAACGTGTGTATCTCCTACGGAGACCACAACATCCCTCGCTGGGGTGTGTGATTCATAAATTTATTTTATTTATCAATTAGATACCCATGAAAATTTGAACTGTAAATGATTCATGATAAATAATAGCTACAACAAATTATGGGTAAACTCGTTCCTTACCCTAAATAGTTTGAGTTGTAGCTAGGCGGCAAGCGAAATCATCCCTATGAGCATACATGAGTATGTGATTAGGGTGGTTTTGTGCGGCCAACACCGCTACAGCTCAAAATATAACGGGTAAGAGAGGATGAAATGGGTAAGTTGGCACTCGCCGCAAAAATAACACACGTCCCATCCATGTACCTATCAGAACTACCAGGTAAAAACTTTGGATGCCGCCAAGCCGCTATCGATGGGCATAAAGAAATCAGCCGCCGCTGCCGTGAATTAGGCGTTGATACCATCATCGTTTTTGATACGCACTGGTTAGTCAACAGCGCCTATCACATTAACTGTGCTGACCACTTTAAAGGTATTTACACCAGTAATGAACTTCCACATTTTATTCGCGATATGGAATATGAATACGATGGGAACTCGGTATTAGGCCAAATGATTGGTGAGGAAGCGCGTAAGTTAGGTGTTCGTGCTCAAGCTCATGAAATCCCAAGCTTAACCCTTGAGTATGCGACATTAGTTCCTATGCGCTATATGAATAGTGACCGTCACTTTAAAGTTATCTCAATCTCAGCATTCTGTACTTCTCATAGTTTTGAAGACAGCCGCAAATTAGGTGAAGCCGTACTAACCGCGATTGAAAAATACAATGGCACCGTCGCTGTATTAGCGAGTGGCTCATTATCACACCGCTTTATTGATGACCAAAAAGCCGAAGATGGCATGAACAGCTACACGCGTGAATTTGATGAGCAAATGGATAAACGTGTCGTCAAACTTTGGCGTGAAGGTCGTTTTGAAGAGTTCTGCAAAATGTTGCCTGAGTACGCAGATTACTGCTATGGAGAAGGCCATATGCACGACACTGTGATGCTGCTAGGTATGTTAGGTTGGGATAAATACGCTGAGAAAGTGGAAGTTTTAACTGACTTGTTTGCCAGCTCAGGCACAGGGCAAATCAATGCCGTGTTCCCACTGCCAAGCTATATTACTGATAAACAAGCTGTCACCGCATAAGGAATTGTTATGCCTCATTTTTATGCAGAATGTACAGAAAATATTCGTGATGAAGCTCAACTACCTGAGCTCTTCGCCAAAGTGAATGAAGCCCTCGCGGGAACCGGTATCTTCCCATTAGGTGGCATTCGTAGTCGTGCTATTTGGCTGGATACTTGGCAAATGGCCGATGGCAAGCACGATTATGCTTTTGTCCATATGACGTTGAAGATCGGTGCTGGGCGCTCTCTTGAAGATAGACAAAAAACGGGGGAAATGATTTTCGACCTGATCAAAACCCATTTTGCCGATTTAATGGCAAAACGCTACCTCGCACTGTCTTTTACCATGGAAGAGCTTGATCCTGTTTTAAATTATAAACAGAACAATGTTCATGCCTTGTTTAAGGGCTAAGAGTTTAAAGCTTTATTCTTCGTTTTATTGAGAGGGCAAGATGGTTAAAAATTTCGATAAACACATACCGCACTACTTGATTCCATTACTGGGGTCATTAGTGGCATTCGGTCCATTGTCTATCGATATGTACCTCCCTGCCCTCCCTCAAATGGGAATTGCATTACAGGCCACTCAAGGGCAAATGCAGTACACCCTTGGGGCTTTTTTTGCTGGTTTCTGCGTGGGAATGCTGTTTTATGGCCCATTAAGTGACCTTCTTGGCCGGCGGAAAATGTTGTTAAGTGGCCTTGCCATTTTCACTATTGCCAGTTTGTTATGCGCACAAGCCACCAACGCAAATACCTTGATTGTATTCCGAGCGCTGCAAGCTTTTGGTAGTGGAGCGGCCATTGTTATGGCTAGGGCGATTGCAAGGGATGTTTACCCTGCTCATGAACTACCTAAAGTGCTGTCATTAATGACACTTGTGACCATGATAGCGCCATTACTGGCACCGCTATTAGGTGGTTTTTTACTCGTTCATTTTCAGTGGCAAGTGATTTTCTATTTGCTGGCAGTAATTGGCTTGGCTTCGGTGTGTGCGATTTTTTTCTTACTCCCTGAAACGTTAACCCACCAGCGCGGTTCTGAAAATATACTTTGTGTCGCTTTTAAGAATTATGCACAGGTGCTCACAGACCGAGAAGCACTGAGTATTATTGGCACCATGGCATTCTCTTTTGCCGGTATGTTTGCCTTTATCAGTGGTTCACCGTTTGTGTACATCAATTATTTCGGTGTTTCTGAACAACATTATGGTTTGCTGTTCGGTTGTAACATCTTGGGGATGATTGTCATGTTGTTGTTGAACGTTAAACTGCTAAAAACCTATAGTTTAACGCGCATACTGACTATGCAAAGTGGGTTTCAATTAGCATTTGGTCTGCTGTTACTCATATTTTACCAACAAAGTTTGCCCATAATTGTTATTCTAGTCGTGCTGTTCTTATCGATGGTCAATGCTATCGGCACCAACAGTTTGTCACTATTGCTGCAACATCGCGGGAAAATTGCAGGAAGTGCCAGTGCACTTGCTATTTCTATTCAGTTTGCCTTAGCGGCTGTCGCCAGCGTTGCAGTTTCTGTATTACAAGATGAATCCCCATTCGCTATGGCACTTGTTATGGCGCTGTGTGCCGGGTTAAGTTTTGTTAGCCAACAGCTATCAGCTAAAAATATCCGCCCACAAGTCCAATCAGTGTCTTCGGAGAACAACGAAAAATGAGCATAAATACCAATTCTACGTTATTTCGCCAACAAGCTTATATCAACGGCCAATGGGTTGATGCCCAAAATAAAGGTGTGTTTGAGGTCACTAACCCAGCAAATAATGAGATTATCGCTAAAGTCAGCAATGTCGGTGCTTTAGAAACCCAACAAGCTATCGAAGCCGCAGAAAAAGCCCTGCCTGCATGGCGTGCTAAAACCGCCAAAGAGCGCAGCCAAATTTTAAATAAATGGTTCCGTTTAATGATGGATAACCAAAAAGAACTGGCTGAGTTACTCAGTGCTGAGCAAGGTAAGTCGATCACTGAATCGATGGGAGAAATTGCCTACGGTGCCAGCTTTATTGAGTGGTTTGCTGAAGAAGGTAAACGTGTGTATGGGGAAACCATTCCATCACCTTTACCGGGGCGTCGCCTTGTGACGATAAAACAACCCGTGGGGGTGGTTGCGGCTATCACACCGTGGAACTTCCCAAACGCCATGATCACCCGCAAAGTCGGCCCTGCGCTAGCAGCAGGCTGTACGATGGTATTAAAACCCGCGGCAGAAACACCATTATCTGCATTAGCGTTGGCAGCGTTAGGGGAAGAAGCCGGTATTCCTGCTGGTGTATTTAACATTGTCCCAGGTACGGATGCTAAAGCCATTGGCGGCGTGATGACCTCTAGCCCTATCGTTCGTAAGCTCACGTTCACGGGTTCAACACGAGTTGGTAAATTGCTGATGGAACAGTGCGCTAACACCGTGAAAAAAATGTCTCTGGAACTCGGTGGTAACGCGCCATTTATCGTGTTTGATGATGCCGATTTAGATGCAGCAGTACAAGGTGCTTTAGCGGCTAAATTCCGCAATAGTGGGCAAACTTGTGTGTGTGCTAATCGCATTTTAGTCCAAGAAGGCGTTTACGATGAATTTGCGACTCGTTTAGCAAAAGCCGTGAATGAACTGAAAATCGGCCCCGCTACACAAGCAGACTCCCAGCAGGGTCCTCTGATTAACCAAGCCGCAGTCGATAAAGTCACTGAACATATTGCTGATGCCGTTTCCCACGGTGCAAAAGTCATCGCTGGTGGTAAATCGGCAGAATTAGGTGGCTTGTTCTTTGAACCGACCGTTATCACTGGCGTCACTGAAGCCATGAAAGTCGCTAAAGAAGAAACATTCGGCCCACTGGCACCTTTATTTAAATTCCGCGATGAGCAAGAAGCGATTGATCTTGCCAATGATACTGAATTTGGCTTGGCATCTTATTTCTATTCAAAAGATATCGGGCGTATCTACCGTGTTGCTGAGGCATTAGAAAGCGGCATGGTGGGTATTAATGAAGGCATTATTTCAAATGAAGTGGCCCCATTTGGTGGCATTAAGCAGTCAGGTCTGGGGCGTGAAGGTTCACGCTACGGAATCGAAGATTACTTGGAAGTGAAATACCTCTGCTTTGGTGGTCTTTCCAATTAGTTAAATTGAGTACCGCTGGGTACGCATTCAATTTACACCTTGAATAGTCCGAGTGGCAGCAAAGCGCTTTAGTGCAGCGCTGCTCTCGAAATAGAATAGGTGAATAGGAGTATTAACAGCATGTTACAAAAAGATGTCATATCACAAATCGCGCAGCGCCTAAATCAGGCTGAAAAATCACGTGAGCAAATCCGTCAGATCTCACTCGATCACCCAGAAATGACGATCGACGATGCTTACGCTATCCAAAAAGAGTGGGTTGGCGTGAAAATTGCTGAAGGACGTGTGCTAAAAGGCCATAAAATTGGGCTAACATCCAAAGCCATGCAGGCAAGTTCACAGATTGATGAACCTGATTACGGTGCGCTTCTTGACGATATGTTTTTTGATGACGGCTGTGATATTCCAACAGACCGCTTTATCGTACCGCGTATTGAGGTTGAATTAGCATTCGTACTGGCGAAACCATTACGTGGGCCAAATTGCACCATCTTTGATGTGTATAACGCGACTGATTATGTGATCCCAGCCCTTGAGCTGATCGATGCGCGTTGTCATAACGTTGACCCTGAAACCAACCGCCCACGCAAAGTGTTCGACACCATTTCGGATAACGCAGCAAATGGCGCGGTAATTTTAGGTGGTCGCCCAATCAAACCACGCGATTTGGATATGCGTTGGATTAGCGCCCTGTTATATCGTAATGGCGTCATTGAAGAATCTGGCGTGGCAGCCGCTGTACTCAATCATCCAGCAAATGGCGTGGCATGGTTAGCAAATAAATTAGCACCGCATAATGTGCAACTTGAGCCTGGTCAAATTATCTTAGGTGGCTCATTTACACGCCCTGTTCCGGCTCGTAAAGGTGATGTGTTCCACGTTGATTACGGCAATATGGGTTCAATTAGCTGCCGCTTCGTGTAAGGAAAATGGCATGGATATTTTAGAAAATAAATTTAAGAAAGCACTAAAAAGTGGTCAACCGCAAATCGGTTTATGGCTTGGCTTGTGCAGCCCATATAGTGCTGAATTACTTGCTGGTGCAGGCTTCGACTGGTTATTAATTGATGGTGAACATGCACCAAATAATGTGCAAACGACATTATCTCAATTACAAGCGATCGCCCCTTATCCGTCACAGCCCGTGGTACGCCCACCGTGGAATGATCCGGTGATCATTAAGCAATTACTGGATATTGGCGCACAAACCCTTTTGCTACCGATGGTACAAAATGCAGAGCAAGCCAAGCAAGCGGTGCGCGCAACACGTTACCCGCCAGCTGGGATACGCGGTGTCGGCAGTGCTTTGGCACGTGCTTCTCGTTGGAACCGAGTACCTAATTATTTAACCCGTGCCAATGATGAAATGTGTGTGATAGTACAGGTTGAAACCCGTGAAGCCATGAATAACCTTCCCGAGATCCTAAAAGTTGAAGGTGTCGACGGTGTGTTTATCGGCCCTGCGGATCTTAGCGCAGATATGGGCTTCTCAGGGAACCCTAACCACCCTGAAGTCAAAGCCACAATCGAAAAAGCAATTGTACAAATTCGTGAGGCTGGCTTGGCACCCGGTATTTTAATGGCAGCCCCAGATGTCGCTGAACATTATCTTAAACTCGGCGCACTATTTGTTGCCGTCGGGGTTGATACCACGCTACTAGCACGTACCGCAGAAGCGCTAGCAGCAAAATTTGGTAAAACCGTCTCAGAGGTGGCCTCGAGTGCACCAAGCGTTTATTAATTAAACTGTCTCTAAATAAGTTAATTTTAACCCTACAGACAAATAACTTAATTAGATAAATTAAGAAATCAATATCGCAACATTGGGCAGACAGCACCATGACTGCCTACTCGTCCCTTGTACCTATAATAATCTGTAAAAGAAAGAATTGAGGGCCCTACAATATGAGTAATCAACAACTTGCAAGCACTAACCCTGCTGAACAACATAAAAATTTAACCGAACCGCAGCAGCGGGTGATTAATAAGTTATTTAAACGTCTCATTGTATTTTTATTTGTACTATTTGTTTTTTCCTTCTTAGACCGTATTAATATTGGCTTTGCGGGTCTAACCATGGGGAAAGACATTGGCCTAACTTCCACCATGTTCGGCTTAGCCGCGACCTTGTTCTATGCCACTTATGTAATCTTTGGTATTCCAAGTAACATCATGTTGGGGATTGTTGGTGCTCGCCGCTGGATAGCTACCATCATGGTGCTTTGGGGTATTGCTTCTACAGCCACCATGTTTGCCACAGGGCCAACCAGTTTATACGTCCTACGGATGTTAGTGGGTATCGCTGAAGCGGGCTTCTTACCTGGGATTTTAGTTTATTTGACTTACTGGTTCCCTGCCTATTTCCGCGCTCGTGCTAATGCCTTATTTATGATTGCGATGCCAGTCACCATGGCATTCGGTTCACTCGCATCCGGTTATATTCTAGGTATGGATGGCATTTTAAACCTAAAAGGTTGGCAATGGCTGTTCCTGCTAGAAGGTTTCCCATCCGTGATCCTCGGTGTGCTAGTTTGGTTCTATCTTGATGATTCGCCGAAAAAAGCTAAGTGGTTGACCCAAGAAGATAAAGACACACTGCAAGAAATGATGGACAAAGACCAGCTGGAACTCGTACAGCCACATGGTTCCAAAAGCCATACCGCATTGCAGAACAAAAGCTTATGGAAAGAAATTTTCACCCCAGTGATCTTAATGTATACCGTCGCTTATTTCTGTTTAACCAATACCTTAAGTGCGATTAATATTTGGACCCCACAGATCATGCAAAGCTTCAATGAAGGCAGTAGTAATGCCATGATTGGGCTATTAACTGCAATCCCACAGTTTTGTACTATCTTAGGAATGATCTATTGGAGTCGTCGTTCTGATAGGTTACAAGAACGGAAAATGCATACTGCACTACCGTATTTATTTGCGGCCGCAGGATGGGTTCTCGCTGCGATGACAAGCCATCCCGTCATTCAGTTGATTGGTATTATTATGGCCTCAACAGGTTCATTTACTGCGATGGCAGTGTTCTGGACAACCCCAGACCAATCAATCAGTTTACGTGCTCGTGCCATCGGTATTGCGGTTATCAACGCAACAGGTAATATAGGTTCCGCCGTCAGCCCACTCCTTATCGGTTGGCTGAAAGACCAAACCGGTAGCTTTAACTCTGGCCTCTATTTTGTTGCAGGCCTATTGGTGGTCGGTGCGCTGTTAGTCATTGCTATCCCAATGAAAAACTCAAGGCCAAGGGCAACACCTTAAAATTTTGATGGTTCGAATGTTTTGAATGTTTTGAATGTTTTGAATGTTTTGAATGTTTTGAATGTTTTAAATGTTTTAAATGTTTCAAATGTTTTAATAACTTATGCTGCAAATAATTATTAAAGGGTGTTACCCAAAATAATTTGGTTTGCAGCTAGGCGGCAAGCAAGTTAATCCCTAGGAGCATACTGAAGTATGTGACTAGGGTTGGCTTGTGAGGCCAACAACGCTGCGAGCCGAAGAATGAAGGGTAACTCAACTTTAATTACGAATATTGACATCAGCACAGACTACGACGAAACCCAAGGCACCGACGACGTCCACTACCAAACCTTCGGCAACATGGCCGCCTTCTTTGGTCGTGATATGCAAGCTCATCGCCACGATGGTTTCTTCCAGTTGCACTATTTAGTTACGGGCCATATTACTTTGCAGCTCGATGAGTCGCGCTATTCTGTTCAAGCGCCGCTCTTTATTCTTACGCCCCCTTCGGTTGCACATGCATTTTTCACTCAAGAAGACACTGATGGCCACGTACTCACCGTACGGCAAGACCTGATCACACCGCTTCTTGGCTCATTGTACCCAGCGAATCCAGATTTGGTCGACATCCCTGCTATTTGCTTATCTGTTGCCGATAAGCCTGATGATATCGATACCTTTAATCATTATTGGGCATTGATGGCTCGCGAATCGGCGAATAACTATATTGGCAAAGACCAAGCCCTCGCCTCTTTAGCCCAAGCGCTGTTTACCTTTCTACTGCGCTCTATTCCACTTGATGAGCACCCTACAACGGGGGTTAGAGGCGAACACCGCCTATTCCAACGTTTTAATCAGCTCATTGACTTACATTATCATGAACACCTTGCGGTACCTGAATATGCCAAAAAACTTGATGTCACAGAGTCACGCCTTAAAGATATGTGCCGGCGGTTTGCTAACCGACCACCGAAAAGGTTGATTTTTGACCGAATATTGCGTGAAGCTAAGCGGATGTTACTGTTTTCCGACAGCCCCGTTTCAGAAATTGCCTACCAGCTCGGTTTCAAAGACCCCGCCTATTTTGCGCGATTTTTTAACCGGTTAGTCGGGTGCTCTCCTAGCCTATGGCGAGAACAAAACATTCATTAAAGAGAGGCTTAGTGATTTTATCCGTATTTTTAGGTAAAAATCATTAATGCCTCCTGAACGCTATATCATACCTACTTCTAACCTATCTCTACAAACCACCCTTCAAATAATTTTACATTTTAAAAACATTTTTGATATCTTATAAATTTTGTTTTAACTTTATAAAGATGCTAATAATGCTTAACAAAAAGTGAATGTGAAGATTAAAAAAAGAACAAACAACCCAAGGAAAAATATTAACATTAATATAATAACTATTTAATTAATGATTAATAATCAATGCACTGTAAGATAAATAAAAATTTATATTAATATCAAAACATCGAGATGATCACATTTCTTTCACAAAACACAGCTCCCAACGAAAAGTACCAGCAAACCTTTAGAAAGTCTCTTTAAAACTCCCTCGTAAAGCGATTCAATTAAGAAACACAAAACAAACATAAAATTAACATATTTCGCTTGCAACCTTTGTACCCTATCAATGCAAGCCCTCATTGTGAGATAACGAGGTAGACATGAAACCAGAAGATTTTCGTTCAGATGCTAAACGCCCTTTTAATGGCCAAGAATATTTAAAAAGCTTACAAGATGGCCGCGAAATCTATATTTATGGCGAGCGTGTAAAAGACGTCACCACTCACCCCGCTTTTCGTAATTCAGCCGCTTCTATAGGACAATTATATGATGCGCTTCATGATAAAACGACTCATGACCAACTTTGCTGGAACACCGACACAGGAAACGGCGGATACACTCACAAATTCTTCCGCTTCGCTAAAAGTGCCGATGAACTACGCCAACAGCGTGACGCTATCGCAGATTGGTCACGTCAGAGCTACGGATGGATGGGACGCACTCCAGACTATAAGGCGGCATTCGCCAGCTGTTTAGGCGCTAACCCAGAATATTATGGTCAGTTTGCAGACAACGCACGTCACTGGTATAAACGTATTCAAGAAAGTGGCCTGTACTTTAACCATGCCATTGTTAACCCACCAATCGACCGTCACAAGCCAGCTGATGAAGTTAAAGATGTTTATATCAAACTCGAAAAAGAAACAGATGCAGGGATTATCGTCAGTGGTGCTAAAGTTGTTGCGACTAACTCAGCGTTAACACACTATAACTTTATTGGTTTTGGTT
Organism: Providencia sp. PROV182; assembly: GCF_028480325.1. Taxonomy (NCBI): domain Bacteria; kingdom Pseudomonadati; phylum Pseudomonadota; class Gammaproteobacteria; order Enterobacterales; family Morganellaceae; genus Providencia; species Providencia sp. PROV182. The sequence continues at coordinate 130,058 of NZ_JAMPOL010000011.1, forward strand.
CCGCACAAGTCATGGGCGATAACCCTGATTTCGCATTGATGTTTGTTGCACCAATGGACGCAGATGGCGTGAAATTAATCTCACGTGCATCTTATGAATTAGTTGCTGGTGCAACTGGCGCACCATTTGATTACCCATTATCAAGCCGTTTCGATGAAAATGATGCCATTTTGGTGATGGACCATGTGTTAATTCCATGGGAAAACGTATTAATTTATCGTGATTTCGACCGTGCACGTAATTGGGCAGTTCAAGGTGGTTTTGCACGTTTATTCCCATTACAAGCTTGTGTCCGCTTAGCCGTTAAATTAGACTTCATTACCGGATTGTTACAAAAAAGTTTAGAATGTACAGGTGTTATTGATTTCCGTGGTGTACAAGCTGATCTGGGTGAAGTGGTTGCGTGGCGTAATCTGTTCTGGTCATTAACCGATGCAATGACCTCTGAAGCACAAGCATGGGAAGGCGGCGCTTATCTACCCGATACTCAAGCTATCCAAACTTACCGTGTTATGGCACCAATGGCTTACACCAAAATCAAGAATATCATTGAAAGTAACGTGACAAGTGGCCTGATTTACCTACCATCAAGCGTTCGTGATATGAATAATCCAGAAATTGATAAGTATTTAGCTAAATATGTTCGCGGCTCTAATGGTATGGATCACGTTGAACGTATTAAGATCCTTAAACTCATGTGGGATGCAATCGGTAGTGAATTTGGTGGCCGCCATGAACTGTATGAAATTAACTACGCAGGAAGCCAAGATGAAATTCGTCTGCAATGTCTGCGTCATGCATACGGTTCTGGCAATATGAAAGCCATGACAGATATGGTTGATCGCTGTTTATCAGACTACGATCAACACGGATGGAAACGTCCACACCTGCATAACAACAATGATATTAATCAGTTAGATTCGCTGCTGAAATAGTCGGCAGCAGGAGGTCAAAATGTCTTTAGAAAATGAACATCGCCTGCGTTTCAGAGATGCGATGGCAAGTCTTGGTGCAGCAGTCAATATCGTCACCACGGATGGGACTGAGGGTCGCTGTGGAATTACAGCCACTGCAGTCTGTTCAGTTACAGATACGCCACCCACTTTGATGGTCTGTGTTAACCGCAATAGCGCTATGAATGCGGTATTTCAAAAGAATGGCCGCCTGTGTGTCAACGTGCTAAGCCATGAACAAGAAGAACTTGCATGCCATTTCGCAGGTATGAAAGGTTCAACGATGGAAGAACGTTTTGGCTGGAGTGTATGGGAAAGCGGTATTTTACAGCAACCAATGTTAAAAAACGCGCTTGCCAACCTTGAAGGTGAAATCACTCAAGTTCAAGATATCGGTACGCACTCTGTCTACATGGTTGAAATGAAACAAATCATTGTGAACGATACTGGACATGGTCTCGTTTACTTTAAACGTAAATTCCATCCTGTTATGCACCAAATCCTTGAGCCAACGGCTTAATTGGTAAAGTATTTATATGAAATAGCCTCTTATATTTGAGGCTATTTTTTATATATCATCGTTTAGCCAAAATAATAGCTAGCAACAGACTTACTCCTCATAAAATGTTTCAGCCTAAAATTTTTTACGCATAATAACTATTAGTTATTTTGTATAATGTTAAAAAAATAGTGTTTTTCTAAAAAAAATAAATACCTCTTCAACCTCCCGCCTTAAACATAACATGCGTAAATAAAAACTTAACTATATGATTTTCAATAACTTTCAAAATTACACCAAATATGCTTAATTGACATAACATAAATAACAGGTATAAACTCAAATAATATAAATATTTTTCCTATAAATAAAATCAATCTAAAAATGAACTATTTGATTAATAATCATATTAATTATGACAGTCATCAGGGGCTGTTATATATCGACGATGTTAATAATGCATTAAAACTAACAACCACCTTAAACCGTTTGTTATTAGTCTTAGTACAAAATAATCATGATATTGTTGACCGAGAAACCATATTACGTCGGGTTTGGGAGGAACATAACCAAGTTGTCTCCGATAATAACCTTAATAGTAGTGTCTCTGTACTCAGACGCCATTTATCATCTTTTTCTGATGATGAAATTATCACGACTGTACCTAAAGTTGGGATTAAATTTTCTGCTGATCTGAAAATTGAAAATGAGCAACAGGAAATTAGTGATAATAATCACAAAGCTTTATTCACTAGTGAGGAAGAACTAGACTCTTCATCAAAAGTACCCGAAGGGACTTTCCCCCAGGCAGTCGAAAATAAAAAAAGCTACATGTTGAATAACCGATATGTTGAAATTTCACTTATTGGGCTCATTATTTTTTGCTTATTATACCTTTTTAAAAGTTATTTCTTTGCAAGCCGAACAGAATACCCTGAAGTTGGTCGTATCGATCAATGCAGTATCCGCTACATTAATAGTTACCATAAACCCGATACAACAACCATCAGCTTTGCGACAATTCAAAATGAACTCACGAAATTAAACCTAGATTGTAAAAAGCCAGCAACTGTTTTTTATTATAATGTTGGTATCGTAGCAAATGATAAAAATTTATATGACAACTTCCTATTTTTGTCCTATTGCCCAACAGTACCGAAAGAAAGTGCAACTGTGAGCTGTGAGAATTTTTATGTCAAATAAAATATCAACAAGAATGTTTTTTTTGTCCATTATATCTATAATTTTGGTTTTCATTAGCTTATATGTTCATCACATAATTAACACTCCTATTATTCCTGATTGCCAAACAACCTTAAAAATAAATATCTCTGACCATCGTTCTACCTTAAAAGGATTTTACCTGCTAAGTGTTATCCCTAACGAAAATAAACCTGACCAACACACATTCATCATGAATGGAAGCATTAGTGATAATGGTAAAAACTATACTATTTCACGAAAATTTCTGATGAAACATGAATACTTAGGTGACCATTTTTTTTTACGCGTTGAAAATATATTTATAGACCCAGCTGATCAGGCTCAAGACAAAATCAATATTCGAGGTGTTCCTGAAATTAACCAACTTTATTTTTTAAAAATAAAAAAATTAACCGACACAAGTTATATTTTTGAAGAAAATTTCTCTCCACTTTTTATTTGCACTCTGTAGTACCAAAAAAAATCATAAGAAATGCATCAAATATTGATATTTTGATGCATTTTTTTTATTTCTAACCCCCCCCAACCTTAAAACACCTTAAAAGCACAAACATTAAACATTTCACAGACAATTAAATTAGCATAAAAACATTGATACATATTAAAAAAAACTAAATATAAGTTAAATAATTCAAATTTAATTAAAATCAAAGAGTTTTATTCCATTTTACACCTGATAGGGATAAGATTCCTTCCGTCGAAATGACCCACGCTAAAAACGATTACGTTAAGCGTTCTGTGATTAGGACATTTGAAAATCCATTTATGGATACTGAACTTTATTCCTATGGCAGTACTTATATAAAGGCTCACTAGGGATCAAATATTTACTTATTTTTAAGGATGTAAGATATGAAATTAAATAAACTTTCTATTGCTGTTTTATTCGCGTCTTCTGCTATTTCAACTTCTATCTTTGCTAGTGGTAATAGCGGTGAATTACATTTCAGCGGCCAAGTTGTTAATGCTCCATGTAATATTGAATCAGAAAGTACAAAACAAGAAGTTCCATTTGGTCAACTTTCTCGTGCATCTTTAGAAGCGGGTAATGCAGCAGAAAAAGATATCGCTATCAAATTGAAAGAATGTAATTTTGATGAGTTTAGCAAAGACACTGAAGGTAAGTGGGTTGCTGTTAAAGATATTAAAATTACCTTTGGTGGTAAAAACTATGTCGGTACTGATAAAGAATTCTTAGGTACTACTGGTACCGCTTCGAATATCGGTATTCAAATCAAAGATTTTAAATTTGATGAAGCTAAATCTATCCTAAGCCAAATTCGTAACCGCCAAGGTGAAAACGTTTTAGAATTTACTGCATTAGCTAAACGTGTTGATGGTGCAACACCAGTTACTGAAGGTGAATTTAGTTCTATCGCTGACTTTAAAATCACATACGAGTAATTTTTTTAGGGGAGAGAATTCTCTCCCCATAAAAGGCTCATTATGAAAAAAAATACTTATCTATGGATTGCCTTATTATTTAACCCTATTAACTCTAATGCGACTAGCTCTAACCTTGGACATATTCAAGATGGCCTCCGAGGCGAAACAGTAATGCAAGGTTATATCGTTGCGGCACCTTGTTCAATTGAAACTGATAGTCAGTATCAATATATAAACTATAATTACATTTCTAATTACAGTATAAATAATATAGATGATGAAAAATTAATGCGAAGACCTTTCTATATAAAATTAAATAACTGTATTAGTGAATATGACAGTAGTAATCATAAAGGTATTAAAATTCGTTTTTTTGCGCTGCAAGATACGTATACTAATGCAATAAAACTATCAGGCCCTAAGCCTGGAGTTGTTCTATATATATACGACATTAACAATAATTTATTAATACCAAATAAGCTCTACTCTATTTCTAATAATTACGTTTATTTTGATAACAAAAGTAAAGAGAGCTTTTTAAAATATGAAACAGAATTAGGCACAAGTAATAACGAAATTACACCTGGTGATTACTTTACCACAATTAAATTCAACGTTACTTACGACTAGTAAATAAACTCATAATTAATTTGATGAAAAAATCATGGTTAAATTTAATATTTACTCTTACATCATTGTGACTTCTTTTTTATCTTCAATCTCTTCGTTAGCCTATGCTGTCGAATTCAATACCGATATGTTAGATACAGAAGACACTCAAAATATTGACTTTAGCCAATTTTCTCAGGCTGGATTTATTATGCCTGGTATTTATCATTTAAATCTCAAAGTCAATAATGAGGGCATGGGTAGTGCGCAAGATATCACTGTGATAGCGCCACAATCCCAAAACAATAATTTATTCGATACCGTTTGTGTTCCCGTTAATATTCTTGATCGTTTAGGGCTTACTCCGGACGCAATTAAATTAATTAAATATCGTGATGAGGGTAAATGCCTTGATTTATCTCCGCTTGAAGGTGCTTCATTAAGTGTAGATTTATCGACATTAACGCTATCCATTTTAATCCCACAAAGCTATTTAGAATATACAGATCCAAGTTGGGTTCCTCCTTCACGTTGGGAGGAAGGTGTAAATGGATTTTTATTAGATTACAACCTAACAGGTTCTTTAACGCATCAAAATTCAGGTTCACGAGAATCGTACCTTTCTGCTAACGGAACAACAGGGCTTAATTTTGGTGCATGGCGTTTACGCGGTGATTACCAAGCAAACTATCGAAAATCGACAGGAAGCTTCGAAAACCAATATAGTGATGCCACATTTAGCCGATTATTTGCATACCGCTCAATAAAATCCATTGCGTCTATTTTAACGTTAGGTGAGAACTACTTTTACTCTGCTATTTTTGATTCTTGGCAATACACCGGGGTATCTCTTGAAACCGATGAAAATATGATGCCCCCTAAATTAACAGGTTATGCACCAGAGATTATTGGTATTGCTCAAACTAATGCCACTGTTATTGTCAAAAGCCATAACCGTATAGTTTTAGAAACAACCGTACCTGCTGGTCCCTTTCGTATCCAGACACTAGATAGCTCTATTCGTGGAACATTAGATGTGACTGTGCGAGAAGAAAATGGTGAAGAACAACAATTTAGCATTACCACAGCAGCATTACCCTACTTAACGAGACCAGGGCAAATCCGCTATAAATTTGCAGCGGGTAAACCACGTTTTAATGGCCGCCAGCTCGAAGGTGATTTAACTGCTTCGGGAGAACTCTCTTACGGGTTAAATAACCTTTGGTCTATCTATGGGGGCTCCGTTTTATCAAAAAATTATCAGGCATTTTCAGCAGGCTTTGGTCGTGACCTGTTTTCATTCGGTAGCCTTTCGTTCGATGCGACTCAGTCACATGCTCAATTACTTGATAAAACGTTAACTGGCCGAAGTTATCGACTTAGTTATTCAAAATCATTTGATGAAGCCAGAACTGACATTACATTCGCAGGGTATCGTTTCTCTGATGAAACCTATCGCTCTTTGCAACAAACGTTGGATGAACGACGTACAGGTAATGAAAGCCAAGCTCAAAAAGAAAGCTATCAAATTAATATTAATAAATATTTTGATGATTTCTCATTGGGTGGAAACTATCAATACAATACGTATTGGAATAGTGAAACAGAAGAACAATACAGCTTATACCTAAGTACTCTTTTAAATTGGGCGGCTATTGGGCTCAAAAATATTAACCTGACAGCTTCTGCTTCTCGTTCAAAAAGAGCGGGATATCAAGATGATGCGATCAGCTTGTATTTCACTATTCCTTTAAGTCAAGGAAGCAGCGTCAGCTTTTCTGAAGGTTATACCCGAAACCAAAATGGCCAACGCAGTTCAACACATAATATCGGTTATAGCGGATATAGTGAGCAGCGCAATTATAACTTAAATGTCGGTTATCAAACAGGAAGTCATCAGAATGACCAAACCAGCTTTAGTGTTTATTTAAACCAAAATCTTCCTTATGCCTCAATTTCAGGAAATGCGAGTTATGTCCCGAACGAGTATCACAGCGTTGGGGGATCAATTAATGGTGGAATTACCTTAATTAAAGAAGGTATTGCCATGCACCAAGCCGCTTATGGTGGTACTCGACTCGTTATAGAAACACCTGGTGCAGCTAACGTTCCTCTGAGTGGTGGCGTTTATCAAACTAATCACTTTGGACTCGCTGTATTGCCAAACGTGAGTAGTTATCGGAAAACCAGTGCATCAATTAATACCAGTAAATTACCAAAAGATGTTGAAGCATTAGAGACCGTCACTGATACGACTCTGACTCGTGGGGCAATCGGATATCGTCGCCTCAACGTAATTCAAGGTGAAAAAACGTTTGCTCGCTTAAAACTAGCTGATGACACTTATCCGCCTTTTGGCGCCAGCGTACGTAATAGCAACAATATTGAACTCGGAATTGTTGGCGAACAAGGTATTACGTGGATTATTGGTATCCAGCCTAAAGACTTACTCAATCTCTACTGGGGAAATAAACACCAGTGTAGTGCCGATGTGCCTGACGTGATTAATCCTCAAGAAATTTACCCAACTATTATTTGTCGTTAATAAGAGAACTAAGATGAAATTGAATTCCCCTTTTTTGTTACTTACTAGCGTATTCACGCTGACTATAAGTGTAATTTCAGCTGCGAATGCCGCGGTTACACTTGATCGTACTCGTATAATTTTCGATGGAAACCAGTCGTCTATTAATATTACGATCCGTAATGATAACCCGGAATTGCCTTATTTGGCCCAGTCGTGGTTAGAAAATGCGTTAGAACAAAAACTGGAAACAGGCCCTATTATTGCCACTCCGCCGATTCAGCGCATGGAACCCAAATCCACTAGCCTAGTTCGCCTAAGCACCGCACCCGACATTGCAAAGTTACCGCAAGACAGGGAATCCCTGTTTTATTACAACCTGCGTGAAATCCCGCCTAAGTCATCAGAAGCGGGTGTGTTGCAAATTGCATTACAGAGCCGTGTAAAACTATTTTATCGCCCTGAAAGCATTGTTGCACAAAGCAAAACCGATTGGACGAAATACATAACATTAACAGCAACATCATCGGGTTATACGTTAGATAACCCAACACCATTTTATTTAACTGTAATTGGTATAGGGAACAGCCAAAAACAATCTGAAGAAAGTGATTTTGACGCAGTCATGATACCGCCAAAATCTAATCAACTGATTAAATCATCCAAATTTTCAACACCTTACCTGACATATATCAATGATTATGGTGGAAAGCCCTCACTTGCTTTCAAATGCCAAGCTTCAAAGTGCAGTGTGACGGAATAATGAGTAAAAAATAGATAGGAGCAGAACAATGAAATTGAATTACCTAGCACTATGGGCTTTTACTATACCTATTTTTGCTGAGTCTGCGGTGCCTGTGACAACAGGCACGATATATGTTAATGCGCGTATTGTTACTGCTCCTTGTCTACCTAATATCTCATTAAAATTAAATGAAAGTACTTTAATTGCAGCAACCTATAGTGTGGAAATGCATTTTTCTCATTGTAGCAAACCAATACAAAAGCAAGCTTGGATACCGTTAAGACTGAAATTAGGCAGTAACCAGTATGTGCTAACTCAACCACTACGCAATAACACCATTTTATTCTCTATTCCTGCTAGTAATAAGATGCAACGTGTGGAGATAAATTATGACTAGATGCTCAATATTATTATTTAGTTTTTTATTCCTAACATGGAATACCAGCTTTGCCAATACACTAACAGTTTACTTTGAAGGAGTGTTAGTACCGCTTGGTTGTCGGCTAAGTGATGATGATACACAGAAAAAAATATATCTTTCTGGGCTACGTTTTTCTTCAATCGAAACATTAGGACGTTCAGATATGCAACCATTTAAATTGGATATCATGGACTGTTCAGCGATGGCTTTGAATAAAACGATCAAAATAACGTTAAATACCCAAAATATTGAAACACATAATGGTATTAATTATTTAAAAACCACTGGTGAATCTAATGTGTTATTAGCACTGACTGATAGTCGTGGTAAGGAACTAGAACTGAATACAACAATTGATGTCAGTACAGTAACTGAATCAGGTAAAGGGTCCGTTAATACACTTTTATTCGGTGTTTATGCTCAGAAGCCCTTTAGTTCTCTTTTAAAAACAGGGGGGTTCTCCTCAACTGTTACTTTTAATCTTGATTATCAATAAGGAGAATTGAAATGAAATTTATTTGTTTTTCATTCCCTTTAATTAGTTTATTAGTTTCCTTAGGCACTCAAGCGGATGTACTAATTTCTCTTTCTGCAAAATTGGTTCGACCACCATGTGTACTTACAGCAGAAAATGGTGAAAAAGAATTAGTCATTAATTTCCGTGAGGTAGCGCTAGACAGACTAACTGAAGAAAAACAGTCCTTTGGTATTCTCATTAAACAATGTGAACTTCGAAAAAATTTACAAGTTTACCTATCTCCAAGAGAAGGAAGCACTTTGACAATAAACAATGAAACCGTACTTGCAACCTCTATTAATGGATTGGGTATTCGTTTCTCAGAAGAAAATAAAAGTAATGCGCTCAACCTTAATAAATGGGAAAGGATTGCTCCATCCGTAAGTGGTGATACAGGGAAAGTTGTTATCCAATCACAATTAGTCACTAATCAAGCTATTGAAAATCTCACTGCTGGGCCATTTAGTGCCGCTTTATCAGTGATGGTTGATTATCTGTAATATTGGGAAGTCTTTATGAAAAATATAAAAAAGTATTCACCATTATTTTTGTTGCTGCTATTAGTTAACTTAAATTCCTATAGTGCGACTCGCTATTCAGGAAGTGGTGGTGGCTATAAAATGAGTTTAGTATCTAACAATTCTGTTGTTTCTGATACACCAGCAATTGGAAGTGATAACAATAAATATTTTTTAATAGCCCCAGCAAATAGCTCCGGTATTGTTATTAATGAAAACACATCTCAGCCTTATGGGTCTGTATATTGTACTGTGAATTTCTTACAAGGTAATTATTCAGCAGGCCTTGTTCCGGCTTATGCCTACCACCGTGTTTTTGCCTATATGCCAGAAGCAGGCTTTACTATTGGAGGGCTGACCGCATTTAAAATAAACAATAATACATTTTTTACACTTTATTCTGAGAATGGAATAACCAGTGGCTGGCGGAATATTTCAGGGAGAGGATGCTCTAATGAAGAAATGGGGCCATTAGCAACATCATTTTTTACTGTTCATTTTCCTTTTACCGTTAGAGTTTATGTCAAAGATATCCCTGTTGATGGAAAAATTGTTATTCCAAATGCAATGATTGCAGGTTACACACGATTATTCCAAGACTATGGGACACCAGATATTTATGTACCTATTGATAAAGCCACCGTTAAATTAGATCTCACTACATCGGTTATCAATTATCCGTCAAATTGCCATTCTAATATTGATAATTTAAACATTGATCACAAAACATTGGATGCTTATGAATTTAATAGTAAAGAAACGCGTACTGTTACTTATACATGCGATAGAGTACAGCCAGTTAAAGTAAAATTAGCATTAGATTATGCCACGGATAGTGATCCACAAAAACGACTTCCCTTAAAATCAGGAAATAATACTATTTATTCTGAGCTTATACTTTATGATGAACAAAATAATCAAAGTGGAAAAACGCTCGAAACAACAATAGATAAAGTAAAAAACATTACGATTGAAAGTAAAGTTTCAGGCTATGACGCCGAACCTGGAGACTACAAAGGCAATGCTTGGTTAATAGCAACATTTATTTAATATAGCGGTAAGCGTACTATGATCATAATATCCCGCTCACTATTTATTGGTATCTTTATTGTTTGGCACCTTGCTAGTCTTATTTATATTGACAGTCTAGGAAGCTTGAGACAATCATTACCACAAAACATTATTAGCTGGTTATCTATTTCCTTGACGATATCCATTATAGCATTTACAGTTTTCTATCGGAAAATTAAAATAATCATTACATTACCTGCTATTTGCTACTGTTTTTCTTTAGCTATTTTAATGATGGGGTTAATATCTCATCAGGGAGAAAATAATAATGTTGATTTTTGGTATTTTTCTGGTATTACCGTTGGCGTATTACTATATATTGCAGGGTTACAAGTGAAAAAAAAATGGTTAATACAATCATTTTGTATTTACTGTTATATCATTATTAATGTAGCTCAAGTCTTTATTACTGCATATCAATATATATTTGAAACTGATATTTTTTATCTTGCATCAGGCATGCGTTCAAATGGCTTATCACAGCAAGTTAATATATTATCGGTTAACATGGCGACTGCATGCTTATTATCTCTTATGACTCTTGTATTATCACAATTTTCGTTGTTATCTAAACGCCATGAAAAAATCAGGATTGTATTACTAGGAACATGCATTTTATTTTTCACATTAACTTTAGTCGTTCTGCAATCTGTTATTGCTTGGCTAAGCTTTACTGTTTGTGCATTTATTTTCATTTGTCTTTTTTACAAGAAAAACCCTCTACGTGTTAGTGCTAGTTATTTTATTATTGCTGTAGCAATCTTTATTGGAGTTTATTTAATAAAACTATGCCCACAGTACATTGGAACTGATGTTATGAATCAATTCCATTTAAAACAAATGCTACGTTTTTCTATTACTTTATTCTTAGAAAAACCGTATGATGCATGGGAGCAATCATTTTTATTTGAAAATAGTTATGAAAGAACAGCAATTCCTTTTTTTAGTCCTAAAATGTATATTGTTCCTCACCCACACAATGAAATACTACTCTGGCTGATGACTGGAGGACTCATTAATTTGATATTTTTATCTTTATTATTAACCGGAGGTATCTATGTCGTATTTCAATCTTTTATAAAATATAAAATTAATGGAAATGGTTATCCATTGGCAATCATTCTATCAATAATCCCTATTATTATACATAATCATGTTGAATACCCTTTTTTGCTTTCTGTATTACACTGGGGGATCGTCATATTATTTTTATCATTCTCAGATGCCGCTTTTGCATTAGAGGAACAATCCCTATTTTATATTAACAAGCAACTATCTTATCTATTCAGCTTTATTGTATTTATTATTGGATTAGGCGTATTTATTATTGGGTTATTTCTGTTTAATGGAGAGAAATCTTTTTATACTCAGGGTAATTATCGAAATGAAAACATAGCAATTAGACTATCAGATTCAATTACTTTCGAAAAAACAACGTATCAATATAAGAACACATAACTAAACCTTATTTACACTTAAGTAGTGTGATATTAATCAGGATAATATTATGAGAATATATCAAACTGAAATTTCAAATGCCTATATAGGACTACAAGTTCGTAAACGCCGTTTACAGATGGGATGGACAGCACACACTTTAGGGAAAAAGTCGGGATTAAGCCAACAGCAAATCTCCCGTTATGAACGCGGTACGCAGAATTTTACGATTCATCGGCTCTGTATATTTGCTAATGTATTGCAGTGTGACCTAGATTATTTTCTTGAACAAAATAGCTATAAGAACCTTTCTCTTGTAAATACAAATCTTTAAGCACTATTCAAAAGTAAAATCTGATCTTGTCACTCAAAAAGATCAGATTTTCTTTATTCTCACCTTACTTTCATTCTTTTCTGATTGCATAAGTGGTAAGGCTCTTATACTTTTAACCCAAATTACTTATCACGGGTTAAAAGGCATCAATATGACCATCACACTTATCGTTGTATTTGTTTTACTCTTATTGGCTATAGGTTGGGGGATCTCTATCTATAACCGTCTTATCAACACCCGTAATCAAGTCAGCAATCAATTTGCCAATATTGATGTTATTTTAAAGCAAAGAGCCGATCAGATCCCACAACTCGTTACCATTACAGAAAAGGCTATGGAACATGAGGAAAGCCTTTTTACTTCACTAAGTGATGCGCGTCAGAACTACTTTAATGCCAAAAACATGAACGATAAAATCGCGGCATCGAATGAAATGAACCGTGCACTGGGTAACCTTATTGCCATTGCAGAAAATTACCCTACTCTTATTTCTGGTGAGCAATTTACCCAATTACAAATCGCCTTAAGTGATGTTGAAAATAAATTAGCCCAACGACGTGAAGGCTTTAACGATGCAACAACAGAGTATAATACTGCAATACAAATGTTCCCTGACAGCCTAATTGCCAATGCATTTCGTTTCTCAGCACTGCCATTACTTGATATTTCTGAAGATGAAAAAAAATATCAGGGCGTCCAGTTTAAATAATGTCAGCCTAAAGGTATTAATGCGTGAATATGTATTTTTTACTCGGAGCAGCTATTGGTGCTTTAATTTTATTTATTGATAACAAATTTTCGATAAATAAAAAAGTAAACTGGGGGATTATTCCTTTTATCAGTGTTGCTTGTGGTATGTGGTACTCACTCTCTCCTTCTATCGGCGACTATGGCAGTATTATTTATTACGTCGTTATTCTCGTCATCACCTTTTTTATTACCCGTAATGTTGTCAAGGCTAGTAAAGCTGGCTATCAACGTTATCAACGTTTACAAAATGAAGGCTCATCAAAGTTTAGTGCGTTTCTTAAAACCCTTATAGGTATGCTGATCGCCACTTGCCTATTTGCAGGGTTCTTCATCGACATGCGCGTATTTTTTATCGCATTTGTCTTAGCCTTTGTATTTAAAGCGATTGAAAATACACCAACCAAGCGCTTCTTAAAATTTCAGAAAAACTTAGCCACCTCCAAAATCCGCTCAATGGCAATGGGGCTTGTGGAAATTGAAGGAAAAATCACGGCGGGCACAGCCATTAAAAGCCAACTAGGTAATAAAACCTGTTACGGCTCATTTTATTTTGAATATTCCATATCAAAAGATAAAGACGGTAAAAAAAGCTATACCTTACAAAATAGTAAATACAACATGCATAGTTTCACTCTTACGGATGATACTGGTTCGGTAAAAGTAGAGTGCGATCCAGACTATTTTGTTTACCCTGGCTTAGAACCGCATATGGATATTGAAAGCGGTAATCGCCGTTACAAAGAATATTTACTTGAAGCAAACCGCAGTTATTTATTAATTGGTACAGCAGATGCCAATGAAAAAGGCGAATCGATTATTATACGTAAGGCACCTCATATGCTATTAGGCGTCTCGCCCTTAGACTATGTCGTTCGTTGGAATAAAACAGGCCCATTACGTCGAAATTTAGCTATTACCGCCATGATTGCACTTTTTCTGATTGGTGTGATTCTAGTTACGCCAATGGATTATCAAAACGGGCTGCTAAATATGCATTTCGACCAGATATCATTATTCGGTGATAACTAACATGGAAAAGCTTATTTTTTTCATTATTATCGCTGTTATTAGCTATATTTTTATACGCTATCTAATTAATATTTATAATAATATTGTATTTTTAAAAAACAATTGCCATAAAGCATTTGCGAATATAGATGTGCTATTAAAGAAGCAAGTTGAATTAGTTCCTATATTAACTCAAGTTGCAGATAAAGCGATGGCACATGAAAAACAGCTGTTTAGCGAGTTAATTGCCAGCCGTCAGCGCTATTTATCCAGTACCGCTATTGAAACCAAAGTCGATATTGCAAACCAATTTCCAGCAAAAATAAAACCGCTGATTGCTATCGCTGAAAACTATCCAACGCTGATAAGTAAAGGGGTGTTACTGGAATTGCAAACCCAAGTAAAACATGTTGAAGACCAAATTGCAGACCGACGTGAGTTTTTCAACCAAACCGTCACACTCTACAATACTGATATTCATGTTTTCCCCAATGTTATTTTTGCCAGGTTATTTCGTTTTAAAGATATCCCCCTACTATTTAGTAAACAGGAGCGCTTACAATGATAAGTATCCCTTTTTCTTGGTTTGGTTTCACGGATTGGCTTATTGAGCAAGAGGCTGGGCTAATCATTATGTTTGCGACATTTGGTACGCTACTGTTAACTTTTGTCGTGCTTACCATCCTCAATATATTCGGGTTAAAAAAGTACTCACTCTATATTGCTGGCGCGTTATTGTGCTCCATTTTCATAAGCATGATGATCATGATCCCACTATTACTACTTTTCAGTATTGAAAACTCAATTAAGTTGCAACTTGTTTGGGTGGTGATTGTTGCCAGTTGCTTAATTTCATTTTTAAGCAACCGACATTATTTAGATATCTACTTCAATTCCATTGAAAAGAAAGCGAATAAAGAAGTCAAAAAACAAAATAAGAAACGTAAAAAATAGCACCGGCTCTATTTATATTAAACTTGCTCTGCTTCTAATCTTTTCACATAACGGTAATGTGAAAATGTCACTAGCAACGCTATAAAGGCAATTAATGCCCCTAATATAAACCCACCTGAATAACCTACCGCTGCCGTTAAACCAACAAGCATCATCGAACTGACTAATTCGCCAATATCCCGCGTACTTTGTACTGCGGTCATGTCAGTACCCGCTTGCTGATAGCGTGATGCAAATTGCATTCCCGCCGTCATTATCGCGACTGATGTGATCCCCGCAGATAATGAACCAAATGTAATACAAAGTGCCACTAAGCTAATTGACACGCCACTAAAGGATTGTAACAACCACAATAATGAAGAGAGTAAAGCAAATAATAGACCAAATGAGAAAGCACGCCACACACCGGTTTTACCGATTAACCACGCCCCACCGCCACAACCCAGTACTAATGTGACCATGCCACCAGCCATGCCCATTTTACCAATTTGCGCTAATGACCAACCAGCATCATTTAAGAATAGTTTGGCTAAACCAAAACCGGAAACAGCCGTTACCGCAGAAAGTAAAGTTAATAACAGTAAACGCGGAGCACCACGACGTTTTACTGTTTTTAATAGACTCGCTTTCTCGTTCATTTCCTGTGTTATTGATGGTGTTTTTAATGGGCAGACACTAATAAACAATAAACTGAGTAACGGTACACAAGCTAAAACCCCTAAGGCAAGCTGCTGACCTAAACTTTCACTCATGATCATCAACCCTGCACCGCCAATAAAAAAACCCGCCATCACCCCAGCTATCTGCACCGCATTAATTTTTGATAACATTGTGCCACTAACTTGCTCAGCAGCCATGCCATCTGTTGCAATATCTTGGGTAGCACTAGCAAGTGAAGCCACAAACAACAAGACAATACAGGGGAAAGCATTCGCAACCGATAGCCCGATGGTACTTAACGCAAACATCGTTACCGTGACAATAATTTGCATTGGAATAATCCAACTTTTACGACGACCTAAACGTTTCCCCCAATGGTTATCAACAAACGAAGCCCATAAAAATTTTACCACCCATGGCAAACCGACTAATGGCAAAAAAGCTAATGCTTTCAGTTCCCCTCCGTCATGGCGTAAAAAGGTAGGCAACGCATCCATTGCTATCCCCACCGGTATCCCTTGCGCAAGATAAAGTAACCCCAACGTCACCACTAACTGTTTATTTTGTAATAGATCTTTCATACTCACTCCGCGCACCTTTTGCTGTGCCTGACAATTTTCGATAACCAAATAAAATAAATAGCAGCCCTATTCCGCCACATAACAAAACGAGATTGATACGAGAAAAAGGCAACGAACCAAACAGGTAAGAGGCGATAAATGCGAATAGCAGCAAGATGGCAGAGAAAAAAAGGCATGCCATCAAGCTAAACTGTGCATTTTTGCAAAGTAGACTCGCAGTACATGCTATCCCCCAGCCGATAAAAAAATGTATTGGTAACAATGAAGTGAACCATGGCACTGCCGCTAATAGTGCACATGCGGACAACAGCAATCCCCCACAACTGCCCACAATGAACCTTGCCGCTAGGCTATGATTTCTTTTCCAACACCACATAGCTAGGCCAACAGAAATCAATATCAGCCCACTCAAGCCCGCGATAAAATGCAGATAACTCAATGTGTTACTTATTTTAGGTAGCCATTGATATTGCCCATAATGCAAGGGTTGGATGGCAATAAAAGCACGAGTCCAAATACCTTGCATTGCAGAATCCCGCACTGCAACTAACTGGCGTTTTTTACTATCAAATTGATATTGTTCGAAATTAGAAGTAGATAACTGCCCATTACGCACACCACCAATCACCCACATTTCACCTTGCTTGAACAAAGTTTGAGGTATAAAGCTAGGGACTGTTTGCTGTAATGCGCTGACTGCCGCAGTGATTGAGCTTTCAGCCACAGGTACGGGTGTTTTTAGTGGCTCAAACTCCCCCATCAGAGCTTTCATGATAATTTGTGGATTATCCGGTGCCGCCCTTTCACCGAGGGAAACGGTTCCGAGCGCCCCTAGCCCCGATAACGCGCCGGTAAACGCAAATAAAACCAACCACGGATAACACCATAGGCCAAGCCAGCTATGTAAATCGTGAAGCAATACTTTCAAGTGTGTGATGCGAGGTAAATGCACCATTGCGGCTATTCTACGGCGTTGAATTACTAGCCCTGTGATTAATAACACAGCTAATGCAAAACCAAATAAACTAATAAAAATACGCCCAGGAAAGTCTATAAATAAGTTTTTATGTAATGTCACTAGCCATATTGTGGGGCAGTCTAATGCCACCGATTTACCGTTAATCGCGCTATAGCTTAGCTCACAACTTCCCTGACTCTGGCAAAAAGTGATCACTGGGTTATGTTGTTCAGGCAATTGGATCATGGTTGCACTTGGTTGCAATGCAAGGAGCTGTTCAAGTGGTAGTAACTCACCTGAAAGTGGCTCTTTGTTACCCCATAATCTCAACGCATCACTGCCTAAGCTCCAACACCCTGTAAATAGGATCACAAACAAAAAAACACCAAATAGCGCCCCCGCACTGCGATGTAATTGGTCGAAACGACGAGTGAGGGAAAGAGATCGTTTATTCTTCATATCCATCCCCTCATCATTAAAAAAAGCGGCAATGGCCACCAGCTATAGCTGCGTACTAATATTTGCCGCCAATTTGATGCGCTGAGGTTATAAACCAATAACCCCATTGAGGTGATAACACTTAGAAATATCGCACCATATAAGCGTTCGAGGGGCTCTGCTGATGGATAAAAACGTGCTATCAACATCGATAGCACGATTCCACTGAACAAAGTGCCAATAACTGCTAGGCAACTGACTAATTTCATTAGAAATCAGCCTTCAATGTAAACATCACATTACGTGGGTCACCATAGCGGTTATTCCATTGAGGAGAGAACAACCCTGAGTAATAACGACGGTCGAACACGTTATTAACGTTAACGGCAGCCGTCCATGTTTCATCGATTTGATAGCCTAAACGGGCATTAAAAATGGCATATCCACCTTGGCGTAAAGTCACATTACCGTTACTTGTGCTGTATGCACTCTGAGCTTGCATACCGCCGCCCAAACTCCATTTACGCTCATCCCACGGTAAATCATAGTTAGACCATACCCGCAACATATGGCGAGGGGTTAAGGTGTTGTAAGATTCCCCTTGGTGCTGGCTGTCATCACGGTATTTCGTATCCGTATAGGTATAACCCACAGATACATCCCAAAATGGAGTCAGATAGCCAATGCCTTCAAGTTCAAAGCCTTGACTACGGACTTTACCACCACTAATGAAATAGTTATTAAAGCCCCCCGTTGGGTGCGCAGGGTCAATTTGTGGGTTATTTTTGATATCGATTTGGTAAATAGCACCTGATAAGTTTAATCCGCCATTGAATAACGCACCTTTGACACCCGTTTCAAGAGTTTGCCCTTCAACAGGCTTGAGCATTTTCCCGCTCCACGTTTTCCCTGTTTGCGGCTGATAGACCGTTGAATAGCTGCTATACCATGACCATTGAGGGTTAAAATCCCAAATCACGCCACCATAGGGGGTAAGACGGCCATTTTCCGTGAAGTTTGCCGTTGGCGTTTTGACATCCCACCAGCTATCACGTAGCCCCGCAATAACCGTGACAGGTTCGATCACTTTGATACGCCCCATCCCGTATAAACCTTTTTGAGTTGTCTTGGTTGGCCCTGCTGAACTATAAGTGCCAATACTCGGTTTCGGCACGCTGTGAGGGTTCCAACGATACACATTCACGGGTACATTTAAAGCGGGGTCTAAATCTGCGCTATATTGCTTTTCACTGGCATGTGAGTAACTCGCACCAACAACCACATCATGGGTTAACCCCCACGCGTCCACTTTGCCGTTTAAACTGGTATCTAAACTGGTTTGCTCGTTACGGAATTTATACGCGCCTCCCATTAGCATCGCACCGTCACCCGTGACTGGATCAATATTTCCCCATGCTCCTGCATATAGTAATCGAGCATTTACATGTTGATACTCTGCGTTAAGCTTATATTGCCAATTATCATTGATTTTATGTTCAATCCCCGCAAATGAGCGGGATGTATCCCACTTGAAGCGATCCCAATCCACATCTAAATACGTTTTACGCGGTAGATGTAAATCACTGCCATCTTTACCGAAAGGAACACCCGCCATATTGGTGACAGAATCAATCGTTTGGAACTGTGCGCCCATACGCAGTAACGTATCAGGGGTAACATCGATATCGACAGTACCGTACATCAAGCGTGTTTGCTGGTCAGAAACATCATAAAAATAATCTTTATCTTCCCACGCCATGACAAACCGTCCGCGCACTGAACCAGACTGATTGAGTAGCCCTCCAACATCCACTTCCCCGCGATAACGGTCCCAACTTCCTGCACTTAAACTCAACTTAGCCATATTTTTTTTTGGCGCATGTTTGCGAACCATATTGACGGTTGCCGCGGGGTTTCCCATACCATGCAATAGGCCATTCGAGCCTCGTAGAATTTCGACCCGCTCGTATACCGCCATATCTTGAGGTGAGCTCGCCATATTCCCTAATAACGCAGGTACACCATCAATTTCAAATGAGTCAATCTGGAAACCACGAACATAATAAGCGGTGGTTAACTTCACATAAGGCGCGCTGGTTACCCCTGTTGCACGTTGCATTACATCATCAAGGGTTTGTAGGTTTTGTTTTTCAATTTGCTCTCTATCAATCACGCTAACAGATTGCGCCACTTCTCGCGGCTTGAGTGCCATTTTTCCAAGTGTCGTCACGCCCGGTGCAACATAGTCATCATCCATATCTGAGGATGCGGTCACTTGTATAACATCCTGTTTCGGCTGCACGGGTTCTGCACTCACCATCGCAGACCAACTCACTGTTGCACACAAAAGGGCACAAGGTGTTAAGCGGAATATTCCGCGTGACTTAATGTTATAAACGGACAGCATTTTCCACCCTAAAAAAGTTAAATGATAATTGTTATCAATTTAGCAATTAATGTGATGGGTTACTTTCGACCGCCGGAATTTGTCTATCGTTATCCGGCAGTCGGCTGTTATTTTTTGAGTTGATTCGGGGAGATACCAAAGCGCTTGCGAAATGCAACGGAGAAATGAGCGGGGGTATAGCCGACTTGGTAAGCCACTGTTGAGATATTCGCATCATTCATACTCAGCAGTTGAAAAGCTGTTTCTAAGCGGTACTCCTGCAACCAGCCATAAATACTATTACCGAATAATTGACGGAAGCCTTGGGTAAGTTTACGGGTATTGATCCCTAGTCGTTTCGCCAGCTCATCTAAACTGGGCGGAGATTCCATTTCCTGAATCAATATCGTTTTTGCCATGTGCAGGCTATCAATATCTCGCTGCCGTAATGTGCCTATAACCGCCGAGTTCGCACTAGATAATGAATGATGTAAGCATAATGCCGTAATTTCTGACACTTTAGCACTTAAATATAGATGACGTAATGACGAATGAGTTGGGCAAGCAAATAATTGATGAGTGATTGCGAGTATATTAGGAGGAATAACCAACTGTAATAGCTTTGGGGCGCTAGGGTGATAGCACGTATCAGGTAAACTTAATTGTTGAGCCTCTAACCATTCAGGAGAGATATCAATCATGGTGTATTTCATGGTTTGTTGGCCATAAAATTGATTATTCAATAGATAATTTTTCTGGCTGCCCGATAAAATCAAAGAAGGTGAATTGATCTCCACATTTTGTCCCGCACTACTACGGCAGCCCATCGCCCCTTGATGGATAGCCACAATTTTTAGCCCAGCGGCTTGCTCTTCTTCAATACCTAAATCACGGTTAATCAGAAACTCACCGCGACGGATCCGGATAAACTCACCAACAGAGTGTTCTTCACGGGCTGAATGCGCTTGTGTGAATTTATCTTCGATACGCTGCTGCATAGGGCTCTTACCTAGACGAATAAATAAACAGTATAGTGACAAAAAAACACCAAGATAACAATAATTATCATTCGCAATAAATAAAGAGGAAATTAATTATTTTAAATTGAAGATTTGACTGTAGCTTTTAGGGTTCAAACGCAAATAAAGAATCAATGTTACTAATACAAAAATCACATGCATTGCCCATACCCATGTAAAACTCTGGCTCAATTGCTGTATCCACGCGGCGCATAATGGCCCAAAGGCTGCAATAATAAATCCTCCAGCCTGCATCAACGAAGTCAATGCGCCTGCGCTAACGGGATGAGGCAAATGATCTAAAGCAGTAATAATACTTAATGCAAAGCAGCCGCCTAGCCCCATACCTAATAACGCGACCCATAAAAGTGGCACATCGCTGGCAAACAGCATCAACCCAGAAAAACCAAGAGCTTGGCAACTGAGCGTGACAATCAGCCAAAAACGACGATCAATATTATGCGAAGCAAACACGGGGATCATGAGTGCAGATAACGCCTGAAACACCGTTAATATGGCAACAAAAGTGCCACTTTGTGCAGCACTCATTCCCTGTTCTTGGAAAAAAGGCGCTAGCCAAGTCACTACAGTGCCATATCCTGCATTAATCAGCCCAAAGCCTGCCATCAACAACCATGCTCTCGGCTTGCGTAAGAATGTCAATACTGAGACCCGATCTGCTTTTGAGCCCCGCTCCGTGTGTACATTCGCCCAAATCGCCAACAGCGCCAACAAAGCAGGGAAAGCAAGCCACGCTAAGGCACTCTGCCAATGGCCTGTTATTTTCTCAACCAACGGGGTGAGCTGTGCGCCGATAGCTCCCCCCGCCATTAACGTGGCTGAATATAACCCTGTCATCATCGCCATTTTTTGGGGGAAATTCGCTTTGATGAGCCCTGGAAATACCGACTGGATATAAGCCGCACCCACTCCACATAAAAAAGCGGTTAATAATAAAGCTGCACCATCAACCACAAAGTAACGAGCGAGTGAACCGACCAGCAGTAATAGCATTGCGCTACTGATACCCGCACGTTCACCTATTCGTTGGTTTAGCATTGGTACAACCAATGCGCCAACCCCCATCAATAACATGGGTAACAATGTTAAAAGCGAAATGCTTTGATAACTCATCCCTGTCGTTTGAATGATATTGTCGATAACAGGCCCTGGGCCCGTCATAAAGGGGCGTAAGTTCACCCCGACTAAAACAATGGTCAGTACTAACGCCAGCGAAGATGGTGCCGCTTTACTCATTTAGATTGCCGTTCCCACCACTGTTGGTACAGTGTACTGCGCGTTTCATCATTGGGTTTTAGTTGCTCAAACCGTAAACCTGATTGCTGCTCAGGAATGACCCTCAGCGCTTTTGCAATCGCATCCGTAGAAAGCCCAAAAGGTGCGGCATCATCATTTGAATAGGCGTAGACGACCCGAGAGATACCCGCCATTCGCATCGCGGCCAAGCACATCGGGCAAGGCTGCCCACTTGCATAAACCACACAGTCATCTAATTTCACGCGGCTTAATTTTTGCCCTGCTTGACGCAATGCCATCAGCTCCGCATGGGCGGTTGGGTCATTGAGCTCAAGTATTTGATTAACGCCACTCGCAACAACTTGCCCATCACAGACAACAATTGCGCCAAAAGGCCGCCCGCCAGCTCGCACGTTTTCCATTGCTAAGTTGATAGCTTGTTGTAAAAATTGCGTATCCGACATTATTTCGCTCCTGAATTCTCAAGAATTTCAATCAAGTTACGGTAACCTTTACTTTTTGCCAACGTCAGCGGTGATATCCCCGAACCATCAGCTAAGTTAACATCTGCGCCACCTTTGATTAATTCAGTGACAATTTGTGCATACTTATCGCTACCATCACCCAAAATAATCGCTTCAATTAGTGCCGTCCAACCCAATCGATTAACATGATTGACATCAACACCCGCATCAATCAAGGTTTTAACCGTTGCAACATGTCCACGTTCTGCCGCAGGGATCAAAGCAGTTCCCCCGTAGCGATTGGTACTTTTTAAATCAGCGCCATGTTGTAGAGTCAATATTAGTATCTCTTGCAAACCACGCGCCCCTGCGTACAAATAAGGGGAATCTTGCATATTATCCCGTGCATTAACGTCCGCACCTTGCTCAATCAAAAAACGGGCAACTTCAAGATGGTTTTCATGGGTTGCCGCCATCAACGCAGTACGTTGGCGTGAATCGCGCTGTTCAATATCCACACCTTGCTCAACTAAGGACTTAACACCTTGTAAGTTACCTTGCTCAGCCAATGATACCAAAGAGTTAGCTTGTGGGTTTGCCATACCTTTCCCCATAAATATCAATGAAATCATAAGAATGCTAGCTAAGTGAACCAACCATTTTGCACGTAAAAAGAATGTTTTCATGATTAATCTCCCCTATGACCCTTTAATCTACTGAAAAAGTATGCTATTTAAAAATTAAATAACTAAATGATTGGTATTTATAAAATGAATCCATTGCTCAATCTTGTTTTGTTAAAAACCTTTGTCACTGTTGCTGAAACAGGGAATTTCACCGTGGCTTCACAGCATTTAAATTCAACACAATCAACATTGAGCCAGCAAATTCAACGGCTAGAAGCTTTAGTCGGTCAGCCTTTATTTGTCCGAGGGCACCGCATACTAACCTTAACCGAAACTGGTGAAGTTTTGTTGAGTTATGCAAAAAATATATTGGCGCTCAATGATACCTTCTTTATGAAAATCACTGGCAATGCCGTCATTCAAACTATTCGGCTCGGTTTTCCTGAAGACCTCGCTTCTGGCCAAGTCACGCCGACACTGGCCGCATTTATGCAAGCTAACCCCAATGTGCGGTTAGAAGTCACGAGTGGCCTAAGCCGACAACTTCATCAGCGCTACCAACATGGCGAATTAGATTTAATTATTGTGAAACAGAAAAAAGGGGAATTTAAAAGTGATTACCATTGGCCGGAACCTTTGTGCTGGCTAACAAGCAACCAATATAAACGTTTAAGTAATGATTCAGTACCTTTGGTGGTTTTTCCTGAAAACGGTCTCTACCGTAATGATATGTTCAAATTATTAGATAGTGAACAGCGCCCTTGGCACATAACTTATACTTGTTCTAGCCTTGCAGGTATTCAAAGTGCTATCGCAGATGGGTTAGGTGTTAGTTTATTACCTTTACGAGCAAAACTTCCTCAACATCGAATTTTAACAGAAGAAGAAGGTTTCCCAGCTGCTCAAGAAATAGAAATTGCCATGCATTTCCATGCTAATACCTCGGATATCATTACGCAACTCGCCAAGAAACTGGCACAACAATTGGGGGAACGCGAGTGATAAATAAACTGATTGAATTAGAAAAAAAATTACATAACAGTACTAACCGACAGAATAGCAATTTTCTTCGCGAGATATTACATGAGGATTTTTTTGAATTTGGTCGTTCTGGCTTTTCAACCGATAAACTCGATACCTTAGCGTCATTGGCTAATGAAACAGCTAAAACGATTTACGCCGAAAACTTCCACTGCTCGCAATTGAGTGATAATACGGTGTTAATGACTTATATCAGTTTTGAACAACAAGATGGGGGTAAAACCAAGCTAACTAACCGCTCATCTATTTGGCTAAAAAATTCAGCAAACCAATGGCAATTAAGGTTTCATCAAGGGACACCTGCAAATTAACAATAAAGTGGAAATGTATCTCCCACTTTATTGTTAGCACAACATTAATTGGCTGCGTTATTTCTTATTAAAATACCCTGCGCGAATGGATGCTCCAATTAAATTCACAACAAAACGCCCAGCAGTCACCCCAGTTAGCTTAGAGGGAATATCTTTTGCGGGTGTAATTTCAACGATATCCATACCAACAACGCGACCTTTTTTCACTAAACCGTGAATTAGGCTACGAGCTTGCAAATAAGTCACCCCACCAGGAGCCGGGCCATCAACTCCAGGCATGATACTCGGGTCAATACCATCGGCATCAATACTAATATAGTAGTTCGAATTATCTGGAATGCGGTCTAAAATGGCTTGCATGCCAACCTCATGCAGTTCATAGGCAGGAATAACATGCGCACCATGGTCTTTAGCCGCTTGGTAATCCGCAGGGCGTCCGCTACCTTGTGCACGTAAACCAATTTGGAAAATTTCACCTATATGCTTCATTTCAGAAGCGCGGCGGATCGGGCTTGAAAGGCCGGTATCCACCCCATTAACCTCTTCACGCCAATCTAAATGTGCATCAATATGCACAAGTGTAATTGGCCCGACTTCATCAAATCCCTGCAAAATAGGCGTTGTGATCCCATGATCGCCCCCTAAAACAATGGGAAGTGCTTTAGCTCTTAATAACTGTCGAATTGCCTCAGCTGCACGCTGATGGTGCTCCCCCAAAGGCTTTGATAAATCAGGAATAACATCACCACAGTCAACAAATTTAATATCTTTACGGCCTTGGAGTAGTGGCCCATCAATATCAAAATCATAATGATCTGGATGCCTAACAATTCGGTCACTCATATCACGTAAATATTGTGGAGCACGAGATTGGTCGTTAGTAAATGCATGAGCACTATAAGCTGAACTAAATGGCATCCCTAGTATGGCAATATCCGCTTCAATGTTGGTCAATTCAGTCACTAATTCTGAATATAAAAATGTTTTATGGCCAACATGTGGGGGTGTCGTTAATTTTTTCATACAAACTATTCCTTCTTAGATTTAGTTTTCTTTCTTTTGTTGTTTTTTATTTCTTAGCCACCAAATGTGTTAGCTAGGAATACAAATAGAGGGACACCAACAATATCCGTTAATACTGTTCCGGCGATTGGTATAATAATGAATGCCTTTCGTGAAAATAAACCATATTTATTACAAATAGCGTCCATAACCACTAAGCCATTTGGTGTTGCACCTAAACCATGTCCAATAAAACCAGCGGACATAACAGCAGCATCATAGTTTTTACCTAATGCGCGATAAACAACAAATATGGCAACTAATATTGTTGTAATGACCTGAGATATTAATATAATCGTTAGTGGTAATGCTAACTCATATAGTTCCCAAAGTTTTAATTTCATCATAGCCATCACTAAAAACATTTCTAGTGATAAAGTAGAAATTAATACTACTGTATTGCGAGATATTTTAATTATTGGTTTTCTTTCATTGATCGAATGAAATATAACACCAACAAACAAACTAAAAATATGTCCAGGAATAGTAAACCCTGTTATTGTACTTATCCATTTTGCTGTCGGCATTCCGATAGCGAGTATGCTTAAAATAACTGCTCCTGTAATAATACATTGTTGAGCCGTAATTTTATCTTCGGTATCGTTACTTTCCGCTAAATTTTCCAAATCAACATGGTCAGTTTCAATTTTTAATTTATTTCTTTGGATCAACCAGTTCCCAACAGGCCCTCCTAGAATTGACCCTGCAATCAAACCAAAAGTCGAAGCCGCTAACCCAACATTCAGGGCTTGGTCGTGACCAAAGGACTCAATCAGCGGTGCTAAAGATGCCGCCATACCATGACCACCTTGCATCGAGGCTTGGCCTGCCATCATAGCAACTAGTGGCTCAATATCTAAAACATATGATAAACCAATGCTGACGCCATTTTGCATAAATGCCAGCCCCCAGCAAATCACCATATAAATTAGCAATATTTTTCCACCACTCACTAATAATTTAACACCTGTCATTAAACCTATTGTGACGAAAAATATATACATCGATAAGTCATATAATGTGTTATCAAAATTAAGCTCAACAATATTAAATTGATAAGCTAACCACATTACAATAGAAAACATAAACCCGCCGATCACCGGACTAGGAATTGAATATTTCATAAAAAATGGAAATTTCTTTATGATTACATTACTAGCAATTAATAATAAGGCCCCTAATGCTGTAAATGTAATCATATCTAATTTTATTGTTAACAATTCATCTGTGACCATAAATTAGAATCCTTTTGTATTTATATATATTTGGATTAATTATTATTTTGTGGCGCTACTTTGGTAATAATTTATTAACAACTACAACTTTAAGATATACGTATCCGCTAGGAATAAAAGTGATATTTTTGATCCTATGGTTTCATAAAATGAAACCTTTTATATAAATAAAAACAATTTTAATAATTAAAATAAAATAGTATTAATTATGCTATTTGTATCCCAATAAAAAATAAGATAGATTAGCATTTAGTGATTGATTTCACGTAATAGGTATAAATATGCATAATAAAAAATTAACTGAAAAAGACTTAAAATCATTACGTGTTTTTACTTCCGTTGCAGAAGCTGGTGGCTTTACCATTGCAGAAAAAAAACTAAATATGTCAAAAGCATCAATAAGCCGCCATATCCGTGAAATTGAAGAAAAACTCGGTGTCCAATTGTGTGAAAGAGGCCCTTCTGGTTTTAAGCTAACTGAGTCAGGTTTATTTGTTATCGAAAAAGCCAATACTGCTTTGAAAGCATTAGATAATATCAAAACTGAAGTCGATGAACGCCATGGGATTTTATCTGGAACATTAGTTATTGGTGTTATTGAACATATATTAACGGATCCACTCTGTCATCTATCAGCCACTATTGCTCAATTTACCCAAGAGGCGCCTAATGTTAAATTAGAGCTAAGCATCCTCAACCATAATCAATTAAATAAAGCGCTTAGTGACAGAACAATTCAAATCGGTATTCGCGGGCAATATCACGAAAATAACCGTTATAATTATCAATTCTTATTTATAGAAAACCATAAACTTTATGTTTCTGCCAATACCGCCAACAACAAACATAATCTAGCATTAGTTTATCGGCCACACCCATTCACTGAAAGTATTTTAGCATCGGGTGAATTTAGCCGAGGCCCTGAAGCCGCTGGCCTTGAGGCTGTAGCTACCTTTATCGCTTCAGGCCACTATGTGGGTATTTTACCGGAAAACTATGCCTCACATATTAATTTCCGCCATTCACTCATAGAAATGAGCGACTCCCCTGTCTTTCATAACCGCATATGTGCAATCACCGAGGCGAGTAAACCGCTAACACAAAGTGAAGCGCTGTTTTTAAAACTACTTTCACAATTAAGTAAAGCACCAGTATCTACATGATCAAAAAATCCCCCAGCAAGTTACCTTACTAGGGGATTAATCACAAAAAACTTAATGCGCGTTAATTACAGTACATCAACACAGTTCAGTTCTTTGAATGCTTGTTCTAAACGAACAACCATTGAATCTTGTGCTTTACGCAGCCACACACGTGGGTCATAGTATTTTTTGTTAGGTTTATCCGCACCTTCTGGGTTACCTAACTGACCTTGCAGATAGCCTTCGTTCTTTTTGTAGTACTGTAAAATACCATCCCAAGTTGCCCACTGAGTATCAGTATCGATGTTCATTTTGATAACACCGTAGCTAACTGCTTCTTTGATTTCAGCAGCACTTGAGCCAGAACCACCGTGGAATACGAAGTCTAAGCTGTTGTGTGGCAGGTTATATTTTTCTGAAACGTAGTCTTGTGAATTACGCAGGATTTTTGGCGTTAACTGAACGTTACCTGGTTTATAAACACCGTGAACGTTACCGAAAGAAGCCGCGATAGTGAAACGCGGGCTTACTGCATTCAGTTTTTCGTATGCATATGCAACATCTTCTGGTTGAGTATACAGCTCAGAACTGTCCATACCTGTGTTATCAACACCGTCTTCTTCACCACCAGTACAGCCTAGTTCGATTTCCAGAGTCATATCGATTTTAGCCATACGCGCTAAATATTTAGCACAGATTTCGATGTTTTCTTCCAGTGTTTCTTCTGACAGGTCAATCATGTGAGAAGAGAACAGTGGTTTACCGGTTTTTGCGTAGTGTTTTTCACCTGCATCTAACAGGCCATCGATCCATGGCAGTAATTTCTTCGCACAGTGGTCAGTATGCAGAATAACAGGAACACCATAGTGCTCAGCCATTTGGTGTACATGATAAGCACCAGAGATCGCACCTAAAATTGCAGCTTGTTGGCCTTCAGCTTTCAGGCCTTTACCTGCGATAAATGCAGCACCGCCATTAGAAAACTGAACAATAACTGGAGCACGAACTTTAGCGGCCGCTTCAAGTACGGCGTTAATTGAATCCGTACCAACACAGTTCACCGCTGGCAATGCAAAGTTATTTTCTTTAGCAACTGCGAAAACTTTCTGTACATCATCACCAGTAAGAACACCCGGTTTAACAAAATCAAAAATTTTAGACATGTGAAAAGGTCCTGTGGTAAACAGGCAGCCTACGCTGCCTGTTGTGTATGAACAATTAATTACGCTTTAGCACGTTCTTCTAGCATCACAACGGCAGGGAGCTTTTTGCCTTCAACGAACTCAAGGAAAGCACCGCCACCAGTAGAGATATATGAAATTTTGTCAGCAATGTCGAATAAATCGATAGCCGCTAGGGTGTCACCACCACCAGCGATAGAGAATGCGTCGCTATCAGCAATCGCTTTTGCAACGATCTCAGTACCTTTACGGAAGTTAGGGAACTCAAACACGCCTACTGGGCCATTCCAAAGAATGGTTTTGGCATTTTTCAGGATCTCAGCCAAACGCTGTGCAGATTCGTCACCTAAATCCAGAATTTGTTCGTCGTCTTTAATTTCAGTACTTGCTTTCAGAGTTGCAGGTGCAGTTTCGGAGAACTCAGTTGCAACGCGAACATCAGTCGGTACTGGAATTTGGCAGTTTGCCAGTAATTTTTTCGCTTCAGGGATTAAGTCTGCTTCATATAATGAGCGACCAACATTGTTGCCTTCCGCTGCGATAAAGGTATTCGCAATACCGCCACCAACAATTAACTGGTCTGCAATTTTAGATAGAGAATCTAATACAGTCAGTTTAGTTGACACTTTAGAACCACCAACAATCGCAACCATTGGGCGAGCTGGGTTATCTAATGCTTTACCTAATGCTTCTAACTCACCACTCAGTAGTGGGCCAGCACAAGCCACTGGAGAGAATTTAGCAACACCATGTGTTGACGCTTGTGCACGGTGAGCCGTACCAAACGCATCCATCACATAAACATCACACAATGCCGCATATTGTTTTGACAGCGTTTCGTCGTCTTTTTTCTCGCCTTTATTAAAGCGAACGTTTTCCAGCACAACTAACTCGCCAGCTTCGATGTCAACACCGTTAAGGTAGTCTTTAACTAAACGGACTGGGTAATCCATTTTATCGGCCAGATAGTCAACAACAGGTTGCAGTGAAAACTCTTCGTTGTACTCGCCTTCGGTCGGGCGACCAAGGTGAGAAGTGACCATGACTTTAGCGCCTTGTTTCAGAGCAGCTTCAATTGTTGGTAATGAAGCACGAATACGCGCATCAGAAGTAACTTTGCCATCTTTTACAGGAACGTTTAAGTCAGAACGGATGAATACGCGTTTACCCGCTAAGTCTAAATCGGTCATCTTAATTACAGACATGGTGAATCCTCTCGTTGATTCTCTATAAAGTTTCCATCAGCGACTGTGCAAAACAATAAAGTTATCATGCCCTGCTGTCTGTCAGTCGCCAATTAGTTTAAACCTGTCGCTGCCATTGCTAATGTTGTATCTAGCATCCGGTTAGCAAACCCCCATTCGTTATCACACCAAACTAGGGTTTTAATTAAATGCTTACCACTAACTCGCGTTTGTGTACCATCAATAATAGCACTGTGTGGATCATGATTGAAATCCATCGAGACTAGCGGTAATTCTGTGTAGTCCACTATACCACGAAAATGCCCTTGTGCAGCGCTTCGCAGTAGTTGGTTGACTTTTTCAACACAAACATCGTCATGTACGGTAACACTCAAATCAATCGCTGTCACATTCGTCGTCGGTACACGAACAGAAATGGCTTCAAAGTGGTCTTTAAATTTCGGAAAAATTCGTGTAATTCCTGCGGCTAATTTGGTATCAACAGGAATGATAGACTGACTCGCTGAGCGAGTTCTGCGTAAATCTTTATGATAGGCATCGATAACGGGTTGGTCATTCATTGACGCGTGAATCGTCGTCACTGTCCCCGATTCAATCGAAAATGCCTCATCAAGTAATTTAATAATTGGAATAATACAATTGGTGGTACAAGAAGCATTGGAAACAATCTTGTCTTGAGCGGTTAGGCTTTCATGGTTAACACCATAAACGATAGTGGCATCAAGGTCGTCAGTACCCGGGTGAGAAAATAACACTTTTTTCGCCCCTGCCGCTAAATGCAGTAACCCATCATCCCGTGAGCCATAAGCCCCACTGCAATCTAAAACGACATCAATACCCAGCTCTTTCCAAGGCAACTCATGCAGCTCACGTTGATGAAATAAACGAATATTATCATCACCAACTTGTAAAAGTGTTCCGTTAAGCCGTACATCCCAAGCAAAACGCCCATGGCTGGAATCATACTTCAGCAAATGCGCAATACCTTCAGGTTCAGCAAGTTCGTTAACCGCCACCACGATAATCTCTGCCCGACGGCCAGATTCATACAACGCTCTTAGAACACTTCGACCAATGCGGCCAAAGCCGTTTATTGCTACCCTGATTGCCATTCTACACCTTGTATCTGAGCAAAATCACACGGTTGCTAAGGATAACTGACTCACACCAACTCTACTGCTCATTTTAGCTGTCAAACATCAAAAGTGTGCTTCAACCGACATTTTTAAAAAATATTTTCATTCAGCAATACATGACTGAAACGGTTCAGCTTATCTAAGGTTAGATTAAGGGATATATTTACAGAACGCAATAGAAAATCCTATATTGGTGCACAAAAAAACAACGCCTAGCTTATCACTAGGCGTTGTTCAGCAAGATAATTAGAAATGGGAACCAAAATTCGGGACTCATTCCTTCTTATTTTATTTCAGTAAAGATTTAGCAGCTTCAACCGCTTTCTCTACTGTAATACCGAATTCTTTAAACAGAACTTCGGCAGGAGCAGATTCACCAAAGGTATGCATACCGATGATAGCACCGTTTAAACCAGTGTACTTGAACCAGTAATCTGCAATACCCGCTTCGATAGCAACACGTGCTGTCACATTGGCAGGTAAAACAGCTTCGCGGTATGCCGCATCTTGTTTATCAAATGCATCGGTTGATGGCATAGAAACAACACGGACCTTACGGCCTTCTGATGTTAATTGCTCAGCCGCTTTAACGGCCAGTTCCACTTCAGAACCTGTCGCAATAAAGATTAACTCAGGCGTGCCTGCGCAATCTTTCAGAATGTAAGCCCCTTTCTCAATATTGGCTAATTGCTCAGCAGTACGAGGTTGTTGCTCTAAATTTTGACGAGAGAAGATTAATGCGCTTGGGCCATCTTTACGTTCGATAGCATATTTCCACGCCACAGCAGATTCAACTTGGTCACAAGGGCGCCATGTGCTGACATTTGGTGTCACACGCAGACTTGCCAGTTGCTCAACCGGTTGGTGAGTTGGGCCATCTTCACCCAGACCAATAGAGTCGTGAGTATAAACAAAGATGCTACGCACTTTCATCAGTGCTGCCATACGAACCGCATTACGTGCGTATTCAACGAACATCAGGAATGTCGCACCGTAAGGAATGAAACCACCATGTAACGCGATACCGTTCATGATAGCTGACATACCAAATTCACGAACACCGTAGTGAATGTAGTTGCCCGCTGGGTCAACGTTCAGTGCTTTGGAGCCTGACCACATGGTTAAGTTACTTGGCGCTAAGTCCGCAGAACCGCCCATAAATTCAGGTAATACTTTACCAAATGCTTCTAATGCATTTTGTGATGCTTTACGGCTTGCGATATTTGCTGGGTTTTGTTGCAGATTTTCAACAAATTGTTTCGCATCCGCGTCAAAGTTAGCAGGTAATTCACCATTCATACGACGAGTGAATTCCGCAGCTAGTTCAGGGAATTGCGCTGCATACGCGGCGAATTTTTTATCCCATGCGCTTTGTTTTTCTTTACCTGCAGTACGAGCATCCCAAGCTTCATAGATATCTTTAGGAATTTCGAATGGGCCGTAGCTCCACCCCAGAGCTTCACGAGTTGCTGCAATTTCAGCATCACCTAAAGGCGCACCGTGAACAGACTCAGAACCCGCTTTGTTTGGTGAACCAAAACCAATAATAGTTTTACACATAATCAGTGTTGGTTTATCAGTTTGGCTTTTCGCTTCATTCACTGCCGCGTTGATCTGTGATGCATCATGGCCGTCGATATCACGGATAACATGCCAACCGTAAGATTCGAAACGTGCAGCGGTATCGTCAGTAAACCAACCTTCAACTTCACCATCAATAGAGATACCGTTGTCATCATAGAATGCGATCAGTTTATTTAATTTCAGTGTACCCGCTAAAGAACACGCTTCGTGCGAGATACCTTCCATCATACAACCATCACCCATGAACACATAAGTGTGGTGGTCAACAATGTCATGGTTAGGGCGGTTAAATTGCGCTGCTAATGTACGTTCTGCAATCGCAAAACCCACTGCATTTGCAATGCCTTGACCTAAAGGACCGGTTGTTGTTTCAACACCTGGAGTATAGCCATATTCTGGGTGGCCCGGTGTTTTAGAGTGTAATTGGCGGAAATTTTTTAACTCTTCAATAGATAAGTCATAACCAGTGAGGTGCAGTAAGCTATAAATCAACATTGAGCCATGGCCGTTTGACAGTACAAAACGGTCACGATCTGCCCAGTGTGGGTCAGCTGGGTTATGATTCATATGGTCACGCCACAGTACTTCAGCAATATCAGCCATGCCCATTGGCGCGCCAGGATGCCCTGATTTTGCTTTTTGAACCGCATCCATACTTAGAAAGCGGATAGCATTAGCAAGGGTTTTACGAGTCGTCATCAGTATACTCCAGGTAGGATAAAAACGTACTTAAACCAATTTTTACAACGCAATACGGATAGTGCTACTTTAATTTCGCTGTAACATGAAAACATCAATTTAGCGATGTATCCCATATGTTCCCTACTTTAAGGAGCCATAGCACATCGACAACAAATTGAGCATTTCACGAATAGAGCGATTGAAAGTAACCCAATTCTACCCATACCGCAATATTTGCTATGTTCATGGCAGCAGATCGCTAATAAATTGAACTGCCGCAAAGCTGAATCCATTCCATTGCGCAAAATATCCCTTAATGCTTACATTTTTGCGCAAGTGACTAACCTTATTAAACCTGAGTTCAGTGTCTGGGATCAAGGTGATTTATGCATCTAGCGCATTTAGCTGCCACATTAGTGATAATTGGCAAAGTTTTAGACAAAAAAAAGCCTCAATATGCCCGAATATTTTTGTTTAGGTTAAGTCAAATACCCAACCCTTCCAATGATTAGAAATAAATAGAAGTAACATGAATTGAAAAAACAGTAGCAATAAATATTACTGGCTAATCGCAGTTGCCTATAGCCTATAGAATGGTCTATCTCCACACCTAACAAGGAGAAAATAAGAATCGTTCAAAATAATCTAGATAAGCTATTCTGCAAAGCTTATCTAGATTGCTCATCATATATAGATAGTGCGTGCACTTCTAACAACCAACGTTTTTACAACAGAAATTCCTATACAGATCACAGTTCTTATATGTATAGTTTTGAATAAAAGTGGCTTTCAAAAGCCCGCAGTGCAATCTTAATTAGCGGTTAGGTAAATCGGTATATCTAACTTATTAAGTAATAATTAGCGAATCTCTAAGTGAAGAATTGCTTTTAGAACAAACGTGTATAGTATTAGGCACTGCAAAACCTATATTCATTTAGTGACCTAATTACAAAGAGGAAGCTTTCCCATTATTATTTCTATAGCACACGACATCCACAGATAAAGACATCATAATTGATATTGCTGAAATTAAAATAAGGGGCACTAGAGAACGTAGTAACCTATCGCTGATTCTATTTTCACTGGTAAAATATCTGATGAGACTATAGAAAATAAATTGGCCTGTAAGACAAAATTTCAGGTCTAAACCCTATGTGCCACAATAGGGTCATGATATTAAAAAGTTGATACTATAGTATCAACCTACTAGACACTTATGTCATATCATATATCTAGTTAGCAAAGTGTAATTTTAACATCATACACATTAAACTAGTTAGTTGAGTTATTAATAAATAAGAG
Organism: Providencia sp. PROV182; assembly: GCF_028480325.1. NCBI lineage: Bacteria > Pseudomonadati > Pseudomonadota > Gammaproteobacteria > Enterobacterales > Morganellaceae > Providencia > Providencia sp. PROV182. Next base: position 165,277 of record NZ_JAMPOL010000011.1, read on the forward strand.
GGCTAAAAACACATTACAAATTATAATTTTACCAATATAACTGGTTTCCTACCTTTATTCTAAATTCTTCCCACCCTTTAATTGTAATAAATTGTAACTTTCAATGTAGATTCTTTATACTTCTTAATTAAATATACATTTGTTAACAATTATAATAATTTTACACTTATTTAGTGTATTTTTTTATTGATCCCCCTGATTTCAATACTATTAAGTGTATTTTTAACCAATTAAACTGGTGAGAAGATATTTTTTAATTAGATAATGCTAAAAAAAACAGATTTAATAGAAAAAACCTATTAAAAGTCAATCTTTAATAGAAATCCTACCATTTACTCTTTTTTTAATGTATTTATTATAACACTCAATTAAGCAAGCGAGTGAGCTAACGAATATCATATAAATAGATCTATTAATATTAGAGGCTGAAAAAATGAAAGCTAATATAATTAGTAGTCATGTAGGAAATTATTTACGAAAATCACGCAAAGAAAAAAACATGACAGGAAAACAGTTGGCAGAATTAATTAACATTAGCCAACAACAGGTATCTCGCTATGAAACTGGTAGTAGTTCATTATCGCTAGATCAATTAAATGAAATATTAACCGTTTTAGACAAAAGATGGATTGAAATGATTTACTATATTGATTGTTTCTCTGAAGAAAATAAAAGAAACAATATAAATTTAAGTAAAAAAACAATCGAAATATTACTAAACAGCATGAAAGATATTTAAATATTCTATTTTAAATTCAATAAAACCATATCAATATGTAAAAATTAAATAACTAATTTTACTATTGTTTTCTATCAATATAAAAAGAGAGATTAGTATGTTAAATAAAAAAATGGCTTCTGTATTGTTATCAACAATTATCGCAGCTTCTTTTACTACAGCTGCAAATGCAGATACACGTACCGCTCAAGCAACAGCAACATGGCAAGCGACTGCAATTAAAGACACGACAAGTATGTTAGTTGTAACTCCATTAAGAAGTTTAACTTTTAATTATGCCGAAGGCCAAAAAAGCTTTAACCAACAGAATGGAGCATTTGATATCGCTATTCAAGGCCAAGCTGGTGCAACAGATTTTAAATTAGCGTCAAAAATTATTGCTAATACATTAGCAAGAACAACTGACGATTCTAAATTAACTGTTGGGGTTAAATGGAATGGCGAAGACTTGACTAAAAATAATGATTTAGTATTAATTGATACATCAACCGGTTTAACTTCTGGTTTAGACAATTTAGCAGCTGATGGCATCTATAATGGCTCTGAGCGTGCAGCAGATCGCGGTGAATTCACCTTTGTTATTGCTGGCGCTGAAGCTGATGGTGCAGCGACTGACTTTAAAGCACTGACTGATGGTACATGGGATGGTGATGTGAAAGTTCAATTTACTGCAACTTGGGACGGTGATTTCACGCCAGCTCCTTAATTCAATATCCCCTTATTAGATAACTAAATATTACGATAAAGATACTATAGGGAAATAATATCTTTATCGTCATTCATTTTTGAAATTTACGATTATGAAAAAGATAACATTAGCATTAATTTTATTATCATGGTTACCATTAAAAAGCAGTTTTGCTGTCAACGTGGGAAATATTACTGAAATAATATCATCGAATGAAGACACCTTATCTAAAGAAATTGAAAATACAGTAGATACAGCAAGATTGGTAAATTTAACGATAGAAAAAATAGATTCACCACTTGATACTGGAAAAGTAATTACAGTTACTGATCCTAATGAAATATTATCAACACCCGCTAATTTAATTCTTCCAGGGCATGCAAAAGATATATTTAAGATAATTTATCAAGGCCCAAAAGATAATAAAGAACGTTACTATCGATTAAATTGGAAAGATGATCCTATTGGCGAGAGTGGTGTTACACAAAGTGCGAAATCGGCATCAGCAACAACATCAGCAACAATTAGCACAATTCTCGTTGTCGCACCAAGAATTGAAAACTTTAATTATAAATATACTAATTCCCAAGTTTCAAATACTGGAAATAGCACCTTCCGTGTAGTGGCTTCAGGCCCTTGTTTAGTAGAAAAACAAAAATACGGAGTGGATGGTATTTGTCGCGAGCGTTATTACCTCATGCCAAACTTAGCCGTCAAATTACAATTTGTCGATGTCACAAATAAAAAATCAAGCGTAGGTATTTGGCACAAAGGAGAGTTCATTGTTGTCAAATAATTAAGAATGGACTTAAATTATGCGTAAGAGTGCTATTGCTTTATCAATATTAAGTATTATTTTTTCGAATACAATTAATGCCAATGAAATGAAAAGCGTTAAGATAGGTGGATATATTATTCCTCCTGCATTTGTTAGTGCATTGGAAGAAGGAATGTCTGTACCTGTTTTTTTACGACTAAATGATGATGCAGCAACCAATCAGAGCGAAAGTAAAATTGCAGATGCAGTTATTGTAATCGATCATGGTAATATTAAATTATCAAGTATTCATCTCATTGAAAATGAGCAAGGTGCGAAATTAAATAATTTATTAGTTGATAAACTTGAAGAAAAAAAGGATGCCATTTTTAATGAAAGTAATGGTATTATTATTGATAATAATGCAACCCTTCAATTAAACATTTCTTCTTTTAATTTATCATTAGATGTTGATAAAGCTGCTTTTTCGCCAAAAGAACATGCGCGGCAATCTGTACTAGGAAATTCTTCAGTTAATTCATTTTCAGCGGTAGCTAACTATGATTTAGGGGTATTCCAGAGCCGTGTTAAAGATTCAAAAGATACATCCAGCAGCTATTTCAATTTAGATACATTATTCGCAGCTGCGGAACATCACTTTAATGTAAATGCATCAGCATATAGCATTGGAAAATCTAATTCTAATGTTGAGCTGTATCGTGCAATGTATGAGCGTGATTTCAACGGATTTCGTTTTGCACTTGGGCTCATGAGTACGTGGAATTTACAGTCTATTGCCAGCTTAACTACCCTTAGCAGCAGTAAAATTTATGCGGCATCAATAGGAAACAATTCCTCAAGTATGGTGACAAATAAGCAGCAATCACTTACGCCGATTTATGCTTTTTTAAATAGCCCAGGCGAAGTACGCATTTATCGGCAAGGTAAATTATTAAATATTCAAAATTTTCCAATGGGTAATTTTGAAGTTGATACCAGTGTACTACCCTATGGTATTTACGACGTCACTATTGAGACAGTTATCGATGGCAAAATTGTCACAACACAGCACCAAACAATTAATAAATCCTTCGGTGCGATAACGGGCGGTTTTGATAAACTCAATTGGGAAATTTATGGTGGTTATATTGACTTTGATAAGCGCAATTATGTAAGAAATGAAGGCTCAACGAGCCAAACTCCTGGTAAAAGCCATTTAATCGGAGCCTCTTTTGCTTATAACTTCCCTGTATTGTCTGGCGTGCGTTTTCAAATGTCAAATTATGGGTTTGATAAATTTGTTGTACAAGAAACGAGTATCAACGCGGCTTTAAATAACTATATCTCAGTTAACTGGCAAGGGATGCTAGAAAACCATGGTAGTTATCGGAACATTGCGACTCTTTCTATCAATATACCGGAAGGTTATGGTTCTTTATGGGCATCTAAAGAAAAAACTGTAGTGAGTGGTGATTTACCACTTTATGATGCTGACAGTTATTCTTATGGCGGAACCATTAATTTTGACAAAATAATTGATAGAACTGGGTCACTGACTATTAGTAATACTAAAGATCGCCGTATTGGCAGTGATTCAATTAACTATGAATATGCGAATACATTATTCTCTGGCCGTTATGGAACGGTGGGGCTAAGAGCGGGTGTACAGCGCTATCATTATGATAACCAAAATAGTACCAACGAAAAATATATTAACCTCGATTTTTCCTTACCTTTATCAACATGGTTGAGTACGGGTGTTTCCTCAACAAATGGTAATGTGAAAGCAAATATTTATGCGAATAAAAACTTTGAAAATTCGGTGATTACCAATGCAGGGGTTTCTGTCTCCAAATTAGTCCGAGATAAAGATAATGGTGAATCCAATTTTTCAACATTAGGCTATGCTTCTTATGATACTAAATATAATTCAGGTACCGTAACGATTAATCGCCCCGATAATAACAGACTTAATGGCAATTTAACCTCTCGTGGCTCTGTGGCATATAGCAACGGCATGATCATGCCAAGTGGGCAGCAAGGTAAATCAGGCGTCATTATTAATTCCGATATAAAAGGTAGCGGCAGCATGGTCGCAAAAGTAAATGGGCAAAATTACCCAATTAGCGGAAAAAATACCTTTATTCCATTATCCCCTTATTCGGATTATGACATTCAACTAATGAATGACGGAAAATCAAAAGACAGCTTTGATATTGTCTCAGGGCGAAATAAATCCGTCACATTATACCCAGGAAACATTGCTCTTTATCAACCAGAGGTAAGGCAATTAGTCACGGTATTTGGCCGTCTGAAATCACCAAATGGTGAATACATAAAATATGCCTCAATTCGAAATCATATTGGTCGAACAAAAACGGACCAAAATGGTGAGTTTTCCATGGATGTTGACGTCCGATATCCAGTGATATCGTTATTACAAGATGATCAGCAAACAATTTGCGAAGCAGATTTAAACCTTCAAGGTGCACGTGGTGCATTGTGGGTCGGTGAGGTGACATGTGAACCTCAAGAAGCATTTGCTAAACGTTAATTATCACTTTAAAGGCTAATTTAATATGCGATTATTATCGATAACAGCACTTTTTATTTCATTTTCGGTTCTAATACCGAATTCGTTTTCTGCAACAGCGCCATTACAAGAGTATGTCATTGTTGAAAACCAAGTTGATAACGAATTCTTTATTGTTGCTAATAGAGTTGACCCACGCTTCTCGGGCTCAAATGTATTCACAAAATACCAGCGCAATAGCCAATATAGTTTAGGCTATATGGGATATACAGGAACACCTTTTAGCTCAACTTATAATACAGGTGATATCTGGTTAGAAAATTCTCCCGTAAGCCAACCTTTTATCGGAAATCGTTGCATGACAAATAACCGAAATTGCCCGGCAACGTCTTATTGGTCAGCTCAGCAGTTACGAGATAATGGTGCATATAAAATCCAACAAACAGGAACACCGGGTGAGTCTGGATATTCAAGACCGATATTTTCTGAATCTTTTTATCGCTGGTTAGCCGAAATACCACCAGGAACAGAATATACTTTTGATTTAAGAACCTGCACAAGCCGCGATGATTATGATTTAAGTAACGCAACCTGTATGACGAGTGGAGGAAGAACGACAACACAACAACACTACATTCCAACCAATAAAAAAGGCAATATTATTCTAAAAGGGACGGGCGCCTTACAAGAAGTCTTTGTGGATAGCAATGGCAATCCAACTATTGGACTCGGTTCTAATTTTTGCTCGACAGGGATTGTTGGAAATACTTCTGGAATTATTTGTAAGTTGGTTGAATTAGAAACCCAAGGACAATCTATCGGCGGTACATTTACAGTTCGTATGTATATTGATAGTGCAAAGTTAGGTTTAGCTAGGGACCCCCGTGCTGCACTTATTCAATATAAAGGAAGTAACAGCACGCGCTGGACAAATTGGTCATCAACAACAAACATGTCAGAGATCTTTAATAATGGTTCACAAAATATTGAAGTTTTTCTCTCAAATGAATATTTAAAATCAATTGTTGACGCTTCACCTAATTCAACAGTCACACTTGCTGATAGTGTATATACTTTTGGTTTTCAATCACCACTTCCTCAATCTGGATTTTACGAATTTACACCTTCAAATTTCTTAATAATTAAGCCGAGAGATTATGGAATTAGCATTATTCCAGCAGATTTTAATCCAAACCAATCCAAAACAGGAAAAGTCGGCAATGATGAACCACCGATAGAATTTAATTATATCGTCACGACTAGCGGGCCAAGGCAAGCGGATTCTATTACAGCAAAAGTTGAAGGACCAAACACAACATTAAAAGGACAGTCATACTGCTTATTTACCTCGAGCGATAATAAACTTAATGTCCCTTTTTCCGCTTATCTTTCATTTAAAAATGAAAATGGCACTAAAGAATCACACCGAGCAAGTTGTGATAATAATGAAATTTCATTAAAAAATGCATTATGGTCTGAAACACCATGGGATAGACCTAATGAGGATTTAGGATCTTTTTATCGAACTAACTTAGATTTATCATTCCCAATGAATGACTCTGAATCATTTTTTACATTGGATGGTATTGATTGGTTAGGAACCGTTTCTGCAAGTGGCACAATAACTGTCAAAGCAATTTGGACTGGGCCCGATATTCAATAATATCTAATGACTACTTTTAGGGCTACTTGTAAAAGTTCAAGTGGCCCTTTTATTGAACCCCATATACTCTTAAATTTTAGTTGGATTTTTTAATATGAAACCATTTTATTTACTTAAAATCCTATTATTGATTTTGCTATCAGTGTCTTGCAATAATGCTATTGCTTTATATATCAATGCAGATATTTCTTCGATGGAGTCAGGGCAAGAGTTTTTTTCTAAGCCATACATCAACGACACAGATAAAACTAATTTATATAATTTTAGTGCCTACAAAATTGATAAACCAGGTAACCAAGAACATGGGGCACCTCTCCATAACGGCGAGATTATTTTTACTCCATTGAAGAAAATTTTATTACCTGGGGAACAAGAATTTTTTAAGATTTTTTATCGAGGAGAAGCCGATGAGACCGAGCGCTATTATAAGATTATCATTAGCGAAACCCCTCTTGATATGCGTAATGATGATGAACAAAAAAAGCGACCTTTATTTTATCCAACGGTTAGCCTAGAAACCTATTTTGTTGTGAGACCTAAAAAACCAGATTTTAAATATGAGCTTAATCCAATCACTAGTATTCTAAAAAATACGGGTAATACCTATTTTAGAGTACTCTTACATGAAAACTGTGATGCTAATGATGATTCCGAGCCTTATCTATTTTACTTATTACCTGGCCAAGAATCTAAAGATGAGCGTCTTAAAAAGAAAAGTCGTAAATATATTGTAATATTTGATAAATATTACCCAATTGGCAACTGCACCTAAAATCCAATCATATCAATTAATTAAAAAAACAAAATGACAAATTTGGCTATACTACTATTAAAATAAACATTGAATTATCTAATCATAATTCGACAGGTACTCTGTATCTATAATTACCTTAAAGCATTACAAATTCATAAAATTCAGTTCTAAAAAATCATTTCAGCCTATTAAAAATAGCAAATTAATTTAGGTTTCCATGACTTGAAATAGTGGTTAATACTGCTTTTTATCTGTATATAAAACATCAAAACAAAAAATGTCAGTTTCATTAATACAATACACTGAAATTTTTGTCATTACATATATAACCAATCGTTATAAACAAAAATTTATTTTCATATTTTCTTCTCAAAAAAAGAGTAGTATATTACACTGATATAATTACTTTAAAATCAATGACTATCATGTTAGCTAAAGTGATCAAACTAAGCACATATTTTAATAACTAAATAAGAGTCATGTATGATATATATACTGAACAACATAATAAAATATAACTCTGACTTAGGTGAAATATTTAGGGTGGACACAGAACTCAGTGTAATGAAATTAACACCCGTGTTGAATTATATTTTTATAATACTAATTCAGAATAATAAAACGACTATCACTCGTGAAGAGATATTAAAAAAAATACTAAATAAATATGACCTAAAAGTTTCGATAAACACCCTTAACCAATACATTAGTACATTAAGAAAAGTATTACATCAACAGCTTTTAGTTGAAAATGCAATTCTAAGCATATCAAAAAAAGGCCTTGTTATCTCTTCTGAAATTCAAATTGAAGAATCGATTGCCAAATTCAATAATAAAATAGAGAAAAGCCTAGCCCCCCCTCCCACTTCAAGCAATAAATCTAACAAATCACTATTACTTAGTGATAAAAATCATATTATTAAAAAAACATTATTGATAATTAGTGTTTTTTTACTTTTGGTGATTATTTACCTTATAAATCAAATTCATGCAATAAAATTTCCATATGCATCAATACAGTCATACAAAATTAGCACAATTGGAGATTGCCCTGTTTATGGGTTCAAAGATAACTATGAAAAAAACATGAGTGACACAATAAGCAAACAAGCAATTGATTTTAACTTAACCTGTGAAGATTCTGATGTTTTTTATTATTATAACAATATACAAAACTTAGGAAAAAACAAACATAGCTTATTAGTAAAATGCAAAAAAAATAAAGAATGCATTTCAACAAGAGTAAATTGGCAGGATAAAAATGACTAATAAAACACTATATTCATTGATACTATTATTTTCATTAATTATCGTTTTCTTGTTATTTAACTTGAATTTAGAAAAAAGTAAAACACAATATTGTGAAGCAACTGTTTCCTCTAATTTCATATTAGCTAATAATAAATCATCATATACACTAAATATGAAATTAGTAAAAAACAATGATAACAGTGGATATATTAAATTATTAGGAACAATTACAACTGATAAGACATATACTGTTAATCGAGTTGTTCATTTCAATCAATCATCAAGAAAGTATATAAAAGATTTAAAGTTAACCATAAGTTATGATAGAAAATCTTCAAATGACAATGTTCCTGATGATATATTCGAAAAATATTTTAAAGCATTCAATCTAAACTCAATTGCATATGTAGAAATTGATGAGATAACTTCTGATTGGTACCTTTTTTCCAGTTCGTTTGGCCCTTATTTTGTCTGTAGCAGGCAAGATAAATTAAATACAATTTAACACATAGCTAACTACTTATAAAGTAGTTAGCTCAGGTAATCGCTAATATTACATCTCTGATTCCTATTAACCTTTTCATTTTTTCTCCAACTAAGCAGGCTTGATTATACTTTTACCTATAATTAAATTTATATGCTACCTACCGATAAGTACCAAATCAACCCTAAATAAATCACTATTTCAACTTAATCTATAAATATTTTTTTGTAATTTTATGTAAAAATATAAATACTTACTTTTATATGACTATAAATGCATTTTTTTCATTTATTATTTATTATATTCTCACTTTTAAGTCAATCCCTAAGATTAACATAACGCATTGTTTTTATTGAATTATAAAAACCTATATTTTGATTCAATAGTCTATATTCATTATTTATACCTATATCAATAGACTAAAGCTATCAAATAAACTATTTTTGATTCATTAAAACAATTTCACATTAGTAACTAAAAAATATAATCTATTCCTCATAGAGAAAATCAAAAAATTTAAAGTAATGCCATCTTCAATAGCTAACTTTAAAATAATAAGTTCCTAATAGAGAGAATATGAAATGAAATATATCAATACTAAAGAATTGAATAAAAGTAATGACCTAGATATTGTTATGGCTACCGCAAAATACTTGAAATCCGCACGTATTGAAAAATCATTAACAGGAACAGAATTAGGAAAATTATTAAATTTGAGCCAACAACAAATATCAAGGTATGAGAATGGCCAATCTGCAATTTCTATTGATAGCCTTCATATATACCTTAAAGCATTAGGTAAAGATTGGTTAGATTATTTCAGATCTGTTATCTTAGTTAGAGTTCATGCGAATTATTATTAATACAGTCATAAAAAACTCAAACTTATACATTTCGATAAAATCGCGACAAAACCTAAGAATAGTTAATATGATTAAAAAGAATATGAATTATTGTCATAAATCTATTATTTATAGATCTCATTATATCAAAAATTAACTCAAAGAAGTCATTAGAAGCAAAAAATGTATCATTCAACAAAAAAGTGATACAAAAAGAAAGGAACTCTTAATGCAGTTAAATACAGTCATGATAAAAAAAACGCCACGCTAATATATTAGCGTGGCGTTATAATTTGGCGGAACGGACGGGACTCGAACCCGCGACCCCCTGCGTGACAGGCAGGTATTCTAACCAACTGAACTACCGCTCCTGATGTTCCCTACTGGGAACGCCATGCATATTACGAATACTTAAGGACCCCGTCAACACTTTTTCTTGTTAAATCGCGCAGTTGAACAGTTTTTAGCCTTGAGAGGCTTTTCTATGCATTTTCCTAAGCAACCATTAATGATAACACCAATCATTAGTGTAAATTTTCAGCCTCATCGGAAGATTGCCGCCAAAGGCAGGGTTTGCCACCCTTCTTATCAACAATATCCAGCCGGGCTTCATGAGCAATAAGCTCTTCATCGGAAGCAAAAATCACCCTAAGGCCAGTTTGGGGACGTTCAATTCTTTGAATTTCATACTCTTGCTCATTATTAGCCGATTCCGAATCCATCGAAAATGATAATGAAGTTTGCCCACCTGTCATTGCCAAATAGACATCTGACAGAATCTCAGCATCGAGTAAAGCCCCGTGCAGTGTTCGCTTAGAGTTATCAATTAAATAGCGGTCACATAGCGCATCCAAGTTATTCCGTTTACCCGGGAAAAGTTTGCGAGCCAATACTAAGCTATCAGTGATGGTACAAAAATCTTGCGTGGGTGGAATTCCTTTATTAAGTTTACGGAATTCATAATCCATGAAACCGATATCAAAGGGAGCATTATGAATAACAAGCTCTGCACCTCGAATAAATTCAAGGAACTCATCCGCAATTTCTGCAAAAACAGGTTTATCTTGTAAAAATTCATCACTTATCCCATGCACTTCGAATGCTTCAGGATCCACTAAACGGTCAGGTTTAATGTACACATGAAAATTACGCCCTGTTAGTCGGCGGTTAATCACTTCAACCGCACCAATCTCTATAATGTTGTGCCCTTCATAATGAACACCGAGTTTATTCATACCGGTTGTTTCAGTATCAAGGACAATTTGTCTGGTTATCACCGTGCTCATAATGTTTTTTTGTGTCAAACTAGAGGGGAACGAATAATATAGAGTGTAACAGAAATGACAAAGCAGGTAGAAATTTTCACGGATGGTTCCTGTTTGGGCAATCCTGGCCCTGGTGGATATGGCGTTGTTTTACGCTACCAACAGCATGAAAAAACGTTGAGTGAAGGTTATTTTTTAACCACAAATAACCGAATGGAACTACTTGCAGCCATCAAAGCATTAGAATCGCTAACAAGACCTTGTGATATTATTTTAACCACTGATAGCCAGTACGTACGACAAGGAATAACACAATGGATCCACGGCTGGAAGCGTAAACAATGGCGAAAAGCAGATAAATCCCCTGTCGTTAATGTCGATTTATGGAAACGCCTCGATGATGCCATCCAACGACATACTATTGATTGGCGTTGGGTTAAAGGCCATGCTGGCCACCCCGAAAACGAGAAATGTGATGAATTAGCTCGAGCTGCGGCTTCAGCACCAACTAAAGAAGACACGGGTTACCAACCCGCACAAAACTAAGAAGGGTCGTTTACCTTCATTGATTTACTGATCTCCTTTGCTGTACCGAGTGCTGTTCCAATCTTAACTTTTGGTTGCTTAAATTTTAGTGGTGTCGGAGTTAGTGGGTAAGTCCGTTTCCGCGCCACAATCACGCTTAAAACACCAACTCCCCCACAGCTTTTATTCACTCGTCTATTCGCCCCCAGCCAAGGGATTATTTGGCAATTGCGATGATACAAAACTTCATAATTTAATAAGCTGAGCCAATCAAATACCCTAACGGATGGAAAAAAACGGCTACAATAAGGCTGCCGTTTACGTAAAACAGGCACGAGTTTCGCCATTCCAAGAAGACTGAAAGGGTTAAAACCTGAAATAATTAACCAGCCATCGTCGATTAATACCCGGTCAACCTCCCGTAAGAGCCAATGAGGATCATGGCTATAAGCCAAACAGTGAGTCATTAGGCAGGCATCTATAGATTTTTGGGTTAATGGTAAAGCTTCGGGTTTGGCAACAAGGTTAAAACGCGGATCGCCGGTACCAACATTAAATTGGTGAGAGATAAGACAGCCTTCGGTCTGGATTTCAGTACTTAAATGACCTAACTTAAGCAGATGAAAGCCAAATATCTTTGGCCACCAAGGGCTAAGTTGATTTTCTATGGCTTGACGGTATTGTTCTCCAAAAGGAATGTCAGACCAACTAACAGGCATTTGAATTTTTTTATCAATACGCGCAGGCTTCATGAAATTCCCCTATTAACTATTAACAAGTATCGAGGTCATTATGGAGTTAATTCGAGTACCAGCCTTAAACGATAACTACATTTGGGTTTTAGCTGATAGCCACCAACAGTGTATCATCGTTGACCCTGCAGAGGCAGAGCCTGTGCTTGAAATAATTACAGCCAAGCGATTGACCCCAGTCGCAATCCTATTAACTCACCACCATAATGACCATACGGGTGGCGTAAAAGGGATTTTAAGCAAATTTACAACTCTTCCCGTTTTTGGCCCAAAAGAAACTCAATCTAAAGGAGCAACAGAAATAGTCGAAAATGGTGATAAAGTCATAATTGACGAGTTCAACCTACAGGTTATTTCATTATCAGGCCATACATCTGAGCATATTGGCTTTTACCAAGCACCTTATTTATTCTGTGGTGACACCCTATTCTCTGCGGGTTGTGGGCGGATATTTGAAGGAACGCCCGAGCAAATGTTTGAATCTATCCAAAAAATTGCAGCACTCCCTGATGAAACCTTAATTTGTTGTGCTCATGAATATACTTTATCTAATCTCAAATTTGCACACCATATATGGCCTGAAAATGAAGCGATTACACAATATTTACAAAAAATAACGCAAATACGTGACAAACATCAACCAACAGTACCTACCACATTGAAAATAGAGAAAAAAATAAATATTTTTCTGCAATGTGACAACCCTCAACTACAGAAAAAACTCAATATTAATCTACAAAACCCACCTTTAAGAGCAATTTTTACCCTACTGCGTCAATTAAAAGACCAATATTAAAGTTTAATGATTGTCATATCGGGGTGGGATAAGTATTATTGTTCGACTTTTAAACATTAAAATGAAGAACAATAGAAAAGAATGAAGATAATCGCGACGCTTATCGCCATTGTTCTGTTGGCCGGATGCCAAACTGCCCCGAAAAAAATTAAGCAGAACAAAACTCCTAGTAATCATACAATTGAAACTGTTGCACCACATAACCAAGCCGCCAGTAGACAATTACCTAAATCTGATTATGACCTATGGGGTTATATTAGTGATGAACTAAAAATGGATGTCCCTGATAAACCTCAAATTAGGGAGTTAGCAAATAGTTATTTAAATAAACAACGTTTTGTCTACGATGTGGCATTAAGAGCTGAGCCATACATGTACCTCATCGTAGACGAAATTAATGAGCGCAATTTACCAATGGAGTTAGCTTTAATTCCTATTATTGAAAGCTCGTTTAATCCTAAAGCAACTTCTCCGGCACAAGCTGCAGGCCTATGGCAAATCGTCCCTATCACGGCTCGCTCATATGGCCTAAAACAAACACAATGGGTTGATGAACGCAGAGATGTCGTTTCTTCAACTAAAGCGGCCTTCGATCTTCTCGAAAACTTAAATGTTATGTTCGGCCATGACTGGGAGCTCACTCTAGCTGCCTATAACTGTGGTGAAGGCTGTGTACAAAATGCTATCAAGAAAAATGAGGCTGCCGGGTTACCAACTGATTTCTGGTCACTCTCTTTACCGAAAGAAACCAAACAATATGTACCAAAAATCTTAGCGCTTAGCCAAGTATTAAAAAATCCTGAAAGGTATCAAGTTAATTTGCCAACAAGTAATAAAAATAGAGCACTCACTCAAATTGATGTTGGCCAACAAATCACGTTATCTCAAGCTGCTGAGTTGGCTGGGTTAACAGTTGAATCGGTAAAAACATATAATTCTGGTTACACTCGCGGTATAACATCACCAAGTGGCCCTCATTATATTATGCTACCTACGGCTAAAGCCGAACAATTCAAAACATCTCTTTCAGACCAAGACGTTTTAAACACGATTCGCTTAGCAGCGCAACAAAATCAGCAGATAAAAACAGCACAACCTACTGCAATTTCTAGTGCGCGTCAAAATCGAGCTAAAATAGCGACATATAAAGTACGCAAAGGCGAATCCGTCGCAAGTATTGCAAAAAAATTCAATACTACTGCGAAAGATATTCAAAAGCTAAATGGATTAAAAACCGCAAGCGTTATCAAACCTGGGCAAGTATTAAAAGTTGCTAGCCCAGCGTCTACAGCAAGTAGCCGTAAGGCAAAAACCTATAAAGTAAGAAAAGGCGATTCCTACTATAGCATTGCTAAGCGTCATGGCATAAAGCTCAATGATTTAATGACTTGGAATTCAGGTGTTAAAATGGCCGACCTGAAACCAGGGGTGACCTTAAACCTCTACCTTTAAGTTAATCTCAGCAAAAAAGCTTTTGTCTATTTCAGATAAAAGCTTTTTTATTTTGAATTCTCTTATTAGTAAAAATTAATTATTTGAATGAATTAAATAGGATAATAATTTTTATAACATCTTTTGTATAAACGTTTCATATTCGCTGTACTAGAATAACCGATGGTTAAACTATAGTTTAAATACTTCATAAAATTGAGTTTAAACAGAACATACGTAACTCAAACCTCAACTACTCACTAATAAATTAGAAAAAAGTCGTTTATTGGTGGTGACATATGTGGTAATAATGCTATTATTATATCGCGGCTAGTTTAGTCCGAGCAGCCAGTCCGTATTCGAACATCGCTTATGTATTATATTAATAATTTTCGAAAGTTTAACGAACTAGCAATAATCTTATATTTTTCAATATACTAACGTGCAAACTTTTATATTGAACATAGGTACTTTAATTAGTTAACATGACATTATTGATAAAAAATACACACAGCAAAAGTCAGATTCGCCTGCGGAGGTGATTATGGATGAATACTCACCCAAAAGACATGATATAGCAGAACTAAAATACTTATGTAATAGTCTCAATAGAGACGCTATTTTAAGCTTACAAAAAACAAATACACACTGGATTAATGATTTAAGCTCCCCGCAAAGCGCAGCCTTGAATGAACTCATTGAACATATCGCTGCATTTGTATGGCGGTTTAAAATCAAATACCCAAAAGAAAATCTTGTTATATCACTTATCGAAGAATACCTCGATGAGACCTATGATTTATTCGGCAGCCCAGTTATCACACTTAGTGAAATTATAGACTGGGAAGCAATGAATCACAGCCTTGTCGCTGTGCTGGATGATGACCTAAAGTGCCTAACCAGCAAAACTTAAAGGTATTATTTACCTTTAGTTCAGACTATAAAACCGTATATTAATAAGTAATTTTGCATAAAAGAAAGGGTATTATGACCAAATCTGATTATCTGATGCGTTTAAGAAAATGCACCACAATTGAAACACTTGAGCGTGTCATTGAAAAAAATAAGTATGAATTATCTGATGATGAGCTAGAGCTATTCTATTCAGCAGCAGATCACCGCTTAGCTGAACTCACAATGAATAAGCTTTATGATAAAATCCCAGCGTCTGTTTGGAAGTTTGTTAGATAATATCTTATTAACACGCACAGATAGTGAATGGTTATAGCCGGTAAATCCACTTATCGGCTGAACGCAATGTATTTGTCATTTTATTATTGGCATAATTATTATGCTAATAGGATTTTCTTACTTTAAATTTTAGCCTGCCAACTTTTTCTTATCACAATACTCAACAATTAATGTTGTATTCTTAACTTTTCTTTTTAACTTTTGAATTCATTTAAACCTTAAAGTTTAATTTACATTTATAAAAATAAAAAAGAATAAACAGAAAAAACAATTAAAAATTATATTTATAATAAATTGGAATAGGGAGATTGATATACAAGGAAAGGTCTTAGAATTGGGTGGGAGCCCTGCCAGCGACATCCCGGCACACACGACCCCTGCTATGGCTGCTTCCTTCCGGACCTGACCAAGTTAACAAGTTAGCGTTGCGGGAGAACCAACAGAGCCCCCATTGATTGCTTCTTTCAAAGCAGGGGCATTATGCTTGATAGTCATTGAAATAGCAAGAAACCCATGGCTAAGTGGCGATTTATCACACAAACACCTATAAAAATAGAGACTCAACTAAGAGCCGGTACATTGGCTAATTCGCAGAGACCATCAATAATTCAACATTTTTTGTAATACCGTTGTTGATAACCTCTACAACACTATCACTGATATACAATAGTTTTCCGTTTGCGCTTATAGTTGCATTCACAACTAGCGTACCTTCTTGCCTAACTTCACTTTTTTGGTAAGTTAGTTCAAAAGGAATAGTCGGCCGATTGTTCACCGAATTATAATATTTTTGAGATAATATTAGAGCAGGTAAGTCCGCAACTGTTGTATCTGCCAAAGTGATTGTAACAACCGCACCCTCGGGTAAAACAGTATCCTGTAAGATTACCACACGGCCCTCAATTTTCCCTGAATCTACCGTCTGGTTATTATTGCTATTTTTAGCATTAAGTGTTTTTTCACTGGGCTTTGTGCTATTCCCTTCACAGCCAACCAACGTTAAAAGCACTAATAAGCTAACAATGTAGCGAAAAAACTTCATAGTTATTACCTATAATACAATGTTTACTAAAACATTTTTAAATAATCGGAATAGACAAATCATTTTCTGACAAGGAATGATAAAAAGTATAACTAATATTGGTAGAATAATACATTTATATTTCTAAATGTAACAATACGTAACCCCAATTTATTCGATAGCAATTAATCTACCTATTCAGGGTAAATAATGGGAAAATACCTGTATCTCATTTACATATAACAGAACTAAGATGACTATGAGCCCAGAATTACAGAATTTAATTAGCCTAATTGAACTCGAAAAAATTGAAGAAGGGATTTTTCGAGGACAAAGTGAAGACCTTGGATTGCCTCAAGTTTTTGGCGGGCAGGTTGTTGGGCAAGCCATGTATGCTGCGAAACAAACCATACCTGAAGAAAGAGCGATTAATTCTTTTCATAGTTATTTTTTGCGCCCCGGTGACAGCTCTCGTCCTATTGTTTATGACGTTGAAATTTTGCGCGACGGTGGAAGTTTTAGTGCACGCCGAGTAAGTGCCATTCAAAATGGCAAGCCTATCTTCTTTATGACCGCATCATTTCAATCTCAAGAAGAAGGTTATAGCCATCAAAACTTAATGCCGGATGTGCCACCACCGACAAAATTAATTTCTCAAGATGATATTGTTCAAAGTTTGGCTGATAAATTACCGGAAGCAGTTAAAAAATACGCTCTTAGGCCAACTCCCTTTGAGTTTCGCCCTGTTGAGTTTTACAGCCCATTCGATTCCGCCCCTCAAGAACCATTTCGCTATATTTGGTTCAAAGCAAAAGGGCAGCTACCTGACCTACCTTCACTTCATCACTATTTATTAGGTTATGCTTCTGATTACAATTTCCTTCCAGCCGCATTACAACCGCATGGTAGAGGCTTTATGGAACGCGACTTACAGGTTGCAACGATTGACCATTCAATGTGGTTCCATCGTCCATTTAAAATTGATGATTGGTTACTGTATGCCGTAGAAAGCCCTTCAGCATCAGGAGGGAGGGGTTTTGTGAAAGGACAAATCTATAATTTACAAGGTGATCTTGTTGCAACGGCTGTCCAAGAGGGCGTAATCCGCCATAGGCAACCTCAAAAATAGAAGGGACTTCAAGTAAGTGATTACTTACTTAGAAAAATAAAATTGTCAGTTTAAAAAGGTAATGGCAGCCAGCAATACGCTGCCATTATCAATTTACATAAAACACAGTATTATCCTGTCATTATCATTACATTAAGGTTAATTGTAGGCACTTTCACCATGAGAAGTAATATCTAAACCTTCCCTTTCTTTTTCAACATTAATGCGTAAGCCAGACGTTTTCTCTGCGATTTTAAATGCAATATAAGCAACAATTGCAGTCCAAACAACACAAACTAGAATACTAATAGCTTGAATTCCCACTTGTTTCATCATCGTAATACCTTCTGCATAGCCACTTCCACCTAATGCAGTTGAGGTAAACACCCCCGTTAGTAAACAACCTAAAATTCCGCAGACACCATGAACCCCAAAAACATCGCACACATCATCAACTTTTAACCGGCGTTTTAAAATCACAACCCCCCATAAACCCGCTAGCCCAGAAAGCAGCCCGATGATTAATGCCCCGCCGACACCCACAGTGCCCGCCGCTGGCGTAACACCGACTAACCCGGCCAAGCACCCAGAGCAAGCACCTAATAATGAAGGTTTTTCCCTGAAAATCCACTCTGCTAAAGTCCATGATAAAATAGCACCAGCCGCCGCTGCAATAGTGTTCACAAACGCTAAGGCTGCAATACTATTTGCACTTCCTGCCGAACCTGCATTGAAACCAAACCAGCCAATAAATAATATGGAGGTTCCCATAAATACCATAGGTAAGTTATGAGGTTTAATGGCTTCTTTCCCTAATCCGGTACGATGTCCAAGTAAGTAAGCACCAACTAAACCTGCAACAGCCGCATTAATATGAACAACCGTCCCCCCTGCAAAATCTAGTGCACCATCTTGGGATAAAATACCGCCGCCCCATACCATGTGTGCCATTGGTAAATAAGCAAATGTAGTCCAGATAACGGTAAATATTAAAATTGCAGAAAATTTAATGCGCTCCCCTAGTGCACCTATCACTAATGCAACTGTTAAGCATGCAAATGCACCTTGGAATACAACGTGAATAAATTGAGGGATCGGCCCAGATAAGCTATCTACAGTGATGTTTTTCAACATAATCTGACTAAAACCACCTATAAAATCATTCCCCTCACTAAAAGCTAAACTGTATCCATAAACAATCCAAATAACAGACACTAAAGCGAAAATAACCGCAGTTTGAGCCATTAAAGAAAGAACATTTTTACTTCTCAGTAACCCACCATAAAATAATGCGATACCTGGCAGTATCATAAAAATAACTAAAGCAGTCGCTATCATCATAAATGCGTTATCAGCTTTATCTAGGGTTTCCTCTGCTGCAAACACGGTTATTGGAAAACCACCCATTGATATCAATAAAAATAAGTATTGGAACCCTTTGCTCATATTTGCTCTCCTACAGTGCTTCGTCTTGTTTTTCACCTGTACGAATACGTACTGCTTGCTCTAATGACAAAATAAATATTTTTCCATCCCCGACTTGGCCCGTATAAGCTTTTTTTTCAATTGTTTCAATCACCTGCTCTACCAACTCATCAGAAACCGCTATTTCCATACGTACTTTAGGTAAAAAATCGACGGTATATTCAGCTCCTCTATATAATTCGGCATGTCCTTTTTGCCGCCCAAACCCTCGAACTTCAGTAATCGTAAGCCCTTGAACCCCAATATCTGATAGTGCCTCTCGAACTTCATCTAATTTAAATGGCTTAATGATCGCGATGATATATTTCATGTTCACTCCTATAAGTCATATGAATAAGCTGCTTAATACTTCGGACAGCACTGACTTTATAGCAAACCGTGTGCCAAAATATATTTATCCATAAAATTCAATAGGAAAGAACAAAATAAAAAACCACTCGAATGAGTGGTTTTAAGGTATGCATTATAAGAGTGCAGAATAATTAACTAGGTATAGCCTCAATTTCAGCATCACTATGGGCATTTAATGATTCTCCAACTTGCTGCAACTGGTACATTTGATAATAACGTCCTTTTTGTTGCAAAAGCTGTAAATGTTTACCTTGCTCAACAATTGCACCACGATGTAACACAACGACTTGGTCAGCGTCGACAATTGTCGATAAACGGTGGGCGATCACAACTAACGTAGTATGTTGGCGAATCACTCGTAACGCTTTTTGTATCGCTTGCTCTGTCCCTGAGTCAATATTCGCAGTTGCTTCATCCAAAATTAAAATTTTGGGTGTCACCACAAGGACTCGGGCCATCGCTAATAACTGTCTTTGCCCTACAGACAAGGTATTTCCCTGTTCACCAAGCACGGTATCTAGCCCATCAGGTAAACCACGAACCAACCCAGCAAGCTGAACAGTTTCAAGAACTTCCCAAACTTTGTCTTGGCTAATCTCACGTCCTAATGCGACGTTGTCAAAAAAAGAAGCAGCGAGGACAACAGGGTCTTGTTGTACCATTGCAATACCATTACGTAATACTTGGTGGGATAGTGAACTCAAATTACGTCCATCTAATAAAATATCTCCCTCCTGCCACGGGTAATACCCCATAATTAAATTTGCTATGGTACTTTTACCGCTGCCTGTATGACCGACTAATGCAACGAAGTTATTATCAGGCACTTGTAAATTAATATCTTTAAGTACCATTTTGTTATCACGGTAAGCGAAAGATAAATGGTTAATTGAGATTGAACCTCCTTGTAATGGCTCAATACTTTCACCATAACCTTGCTGCGGACTATCCATTAATTCAAATACACGCTCACCAGAAACAACAGCTTGCTGAAGCATTGATTGCTGAGAAGTTAACTCAATAAGCGGCTCATTCAAGCGACCTAAATAGTTAATAAATGCATATAAGACACCAACACCAATGGTAGTCGTTCCTTCGAACCCAAATAGCAATAGCAAGCCACACAATACTGAAGCTGAAAGTAAACTTAGTAATGGCCTTAATAGTAAGCCATCAAGTTTTAATGCTTTCATTCTTGCAAAATAATGGTCTTGGCTAATACTTTGCATTTTTTCGCCAAACCTAGCCTGTTGGATAAATTGCTGAATAACTGTCATTCCATTAATGACTTCGTTAAAACCGTTATTAATATCTGCAAGATAAGATCTCACACGGCGCACAATGGGCGTACTTAAACGCTGATAAACAAGCATTACCACAAATACTGCAGGAAAAATCATCACTGCAATTGATGCCATACGCCATTCCAATGAAAACATAGCAACTAACATGGCACAAATCAGGGCTAAACTACGAAATACTGTCGGCACAACCATCACAAATAGATCTTTAATAACTTCAGTATCATTTGTAACTCGTGAAATTAATTGGCCAACAGGTTGCTTATCGAATGCACTTAGGGGCTGTCGAAGGGCTGCATTCATCACATCTGTACGTAATGTTTGCACTACCCCCACAGAGGCTTTATTAAATAAAATAATTTGATAGTAATGTAATAACGCTGCAATAACTTGGAGCAATATAAAACCAACTGCCATATATAAAGCAAGTGGCATGATGATTTGTTTTTTCGCTATCATGTTATCAATAAAATAACTGATTAGCAGAGGCCCACTAACTTCTGCAATAGCGGCTAACCATAGCATTGCAATGGCAATACCCATGGTTCCTCGGTATGCTTTTCCATAACCAAGCAAACGCTTGAGTGCTGGCCATAGCGGTTTCTTTTGGCTCATAGCTCACCATCCAGAGCAGCTTCAATCTGTTGATACTGATACATATCTTTATACCAACCCGATTGCTCAATAAGCGCTTCATGTTTACCTCGACTAACAATAGCACCTTGAGATAACACAATAATATTGTCTGCCTCTACCAATGCAGATAGACGATGGGCGCTAATTATCATAGTCCTACCCTGCCGCCAATGGCTTAAATTTTGTAAAATTGTAAACTCGGTCTGCCCATCAACGGCAGAAAGCGCATCATCTAACACCAAGATTTCTGCATTTTGCAAGATGGCCCTTGCAATAGAAATTCGTTGTTTCTGCCCGCCAGATAACATGACACCGCGCTCACCAACCTGAGTAGAATAGCCTTCAGGTAAACGTAAAATATCATCATGTACACAAGCTATACGCGCAGCCTGTTCAATTTCATCTTGAGTGGCATTAGGCCGCCCAAGCGCGATATTGCCAGCAACTGTATCTGAAAATAAAAATGGGGACTGATTTACGATAGATAACCGAGCACGCCATTCATCTAAACGGATTTCGGGTAGTGATAAGCCTTGATAGCAAATCGCCCCTTCCGTCACATCAAATTGACGCTGTAATAACGTCAACAACGTTGATTTTCCAGACCCCGTCGGCCCACAAAGCCCCAAAAATTGTCCAGGTTTTAAATCAAACTTAATATCATGTAATGCTATTCGCTTAGTTTCTGGATAACTAAAGTTGATAATATTCACATTCAAGTTTCCCTTTTCAGGCTGTAATGAATGCGAACCATCCTGAATGACTAGCGGTTCATTGAGTAAACTTAGAATACGGCTATAAGCCGCACTACCTCGTTCAACGATATTAAACATCCAAGCAAGCGCTAACATCGGCCAAATCATTAACCCTAGATACATTACAAAGCTCGTTAATTCACCTAACGTCAATGTATCGTTTAATACCATCCAGCTTCCACCTGCAATAGCGAGTAAATTTGCCATACCAATCGCCATAAAAATGGTGGGGTCAAAACGCGCATCAACTTTAGCAACATGCATATTGCGACGCCCTGCCTCAGTAGCTACCTGTTCAAATTGATTTGATTGATGATCTTCAAGGCCAAAAGCTTTAATCATACGAATACTTGTTAAACTTTCTTGCGCATGATTATTTAAAGACGAAAATGCCCCTTGAGCATGCTTGAAACGCTGATGAAGCTGGTCTCCATACCGTTTAATGATTAATGCCATAATTGGCATTGGAATGAGTGCTAGTAAAGTAAGCTGCCAACTAATTTCAACACTCATCATGATGAGCACCGCACACCCCATCACCAATGAGTCAACTAATGTTAAAACACCTTCACCAGCTGCGAACACGACTCGGTCAACATCATTCGTTGTACGTGCAATTAGGTCTCCCGTTCGATACTTATGGTAAAACGCTTGATTCTGCAGACTTAATTGCCGATAAAACTTTTGTCGTAGCTGTACAGCTAACTTATAAGAAGCACCAAATAACCATAAACGCCAAATATACCGCAACCCATACACAACCAATGCAATCAACAGCATGATTAAAACATAAGTGATTAATTGCTTTGTCGGCATTGCTCCTTTACTTATTCCATCAACGACAACACCAACAATGCGTGGAGGAACTAATTGTAAAATAGCAATGATAATTAAAAAGCAAACAGCGCCGAGATAGCGCCGCCATTCACTCAAAAAATACCAACCTAGTTGTGAAAATAATCGCACGTAATACTGCCTTGAATATATTGATTTATTGATGCCTAAGAATGAGAGACCGTAATTATCTAAGTTATTACGAGGTTAGTCAGGGATAGGCAATACTGTCGTATATTTGATTTTTTCCATTGCAAAGCTTGAGGTTACATCGATTAAACCATGAACGCCATTGACTAGCTTTTTATAAAATAAGTCATATGATTTCATATCATGAACTTCGACTTGCATAAGATAATCATACTCACCAGCCATGCGATAAAACATCAGCACCTCAGGAAGTTGACTAACAAAAGAAACAAATTGCTCATACCACTCGCTATTATGATGCTGTGTTTTAATTGTCACAATTACCGTTAAACCTAAACCTAGCTTCTCACCATCGAGTAAGGTCACTCGCCCTCGAATATAGCCTTCATCTTCAAGCCTTTTTAATCTTTTCCAGCACGGAGTAGATGTTAAATTAACAGCTTCAGCAAGGGTATTTAAGGATAGGCTACTGTCATTTTGCAATAAACAAAGCAGTTTTTTGTCTATTTTATCTAACATGAATGCTCTCTTGATTTAGGTGTAAGTACTTTTGTCGTTATTTTATTAGCTGCATAAACATATTATGCAAAATTGAATAATTAAAAAACAATAAAAATGTTACCAAACACCACGATTATAGAATATTTTTACACAAATAACCAAATTGACATATAAATAGTACCTCAATCAAACTCGCTTGATAAAAATAGAACTATTAATTGCATCCTAGTATCGCTAACATGTTTCGCTCTCTTCTTATTACATATTGAAAATGATATATCACCAAGGAGTACCTATGAAACGCGCAGTTGTGGTTTTTAGCGGGGGCCAAGACTCAACAACCTGTCTTATTCAAGCTTTGCAAAACTATGATGAAGTTCACTGTGTTACTTTTGATTACGGCCAGCGCCACCGTTTTGAAATCGAAGTCGCACAGAAATTAAGCGTATCTTTAGGTGCTGCAGCACATAAAGTGTTAGATGTCACATTACTCAATGATTTGGCAATCAGTAGCTTAACCCGAGACAACATACCAGTCCCTGATTTCGCTGAAAGTGAGTCAAATGCGTTACCTAGTACTTTTGTTCCAGGGCGTAACATTTTATTCCTCACATTAGCTGCAATTTATGCTTACCAAGTACAGGCAGAAGCAGTGATAACGGGGGTTTGTGAAACCGACTTTTCAGGTTACCCGGACTGCCGAGATGAGTTTGTCAAAGCTCTCAACCATGCAGTAGACCTCGGTCTTGCCAAAAATATTCGCTTTGAAACCCCGTTAATGTGGCTGAATAAAGCCCAAACCTGGGCACTTGCCGACAGCTATGGTCACCTTGAAACGATCAGGCAGCAAACACTGACTTGTTATAATGGTATTCAAGGTGATGGTTGCGGTGAATGTGCTGCCTGCCATTTAAGGAGCAAGGGCTTAAATGAATATTTAAGTGATAAAGAAGCTATCATGCTCTCACTAAAGCAAAAGTTATAATTAATTAGTCAAACACACAGCCTGCCATTAGCTTATTCATAACGATTCAAGCTAGGTAGGCTAATTTTGAATAAAGTCTTCAGAACCTACTTTGAATGACTCTAGTTTCTCACGCAATTGTTCATCAATAACAATCGCTTTATTCTCTATGTTATCGATAAATACAAATGTCACATAAGCATCAGAAACTACCTCTTGAGCCCCTGCTTTATTGCGAATTATTTGTTGATAACAGACTGCGCTTTTAGTGCCGATTTTATCCATTCGAGTCACTACTGTCAGCTCATCACCAAGCAAGACGCCTTGGATATAATTTACATTAATATTCACCGCAGCCATTGTTAAATTGTTTTTTATCGCCCAACTAATGAAATTACGCTTATTCATCCATTCCCAGCGGTCCGCTTCGTAGAATTCTAAGTAACGTGCATTATTAACATGTTGAAAAATATCTATATGATAACCATGAACTTTAATGTGTGTTGTCATAACTACTCCGACCAGTTTATTTTTTAATAACATAAAAATAACAAATGTACGGAAAATGTGCTGAATGATTATCAATAATAAGACTTAGCTCGCAAATTATTTATAAAAAGCTTAGTTTTCTGCTTAATTATTAACCTTTAATATATTACCCCCATACTCTGTATGGGGGATTTTAGTTACAAAGTTAACTTATCTTTATTCTTTTCTAAAAATGCAGGACCTATCCCCTGAACTTCTAAAATATTTTCAATGGAATTAAAAGCACCATATTTTTGCCTATATTCAACGATTGCTTTCGCTTTTTGCCTACCTATACCAGTAAGTTTTTCTGCAAGTTCTTCTTCACCCGCTAAGTTGATATTCACTTTGTCAGACTGGCCATGGCTCGTTGATGGTGAGTTATTACTTACTTGTTTTTCTTGAATGACAGCCGCTGTGGCTTTTTCTGGCTCAATTTTCTTAGCCAAAGAAAAAGAAGAGAGTGAGCATAATAAAGAAAGGAGCAGAACAATACCTAATCTGCATTTATTGACTGAATTCCATAACATATTTGTTCTCCTGTGTATGTTGAGACACAACGATGCCATAGAAAAATACGGAACACTTTTCAATAATACTGAAAATACGAAAGGCCACCCAAAGGTGGCCTTCTATTCATGAAGTTACAATTTTACTTGCGAAGCTGCTCGCAATTACTCAATATTCAGCACTTCAATTTTTGCATTCTCACGCAAGTTAAGCATCAGAGCTTCATTGACCGCAGAACTCATAGCACCTTGGTATTCACGAGTCAGTTGCTTTAACTCATCTTCCGTCGGTTGGCCTAGCGTAACTTTATCTAGTTGAATAACCACATAGTTATCGGACTCATCACGCGCAAGTGCATAACTTGGTTTACCATCAGCAGGTTGCGGCATTTCCATCGTTGCATTAATAACCGCTGTTTGTGGCATTAAACGAGAAACAGTTTGAGTATCGGAAAATTTAACCCCCGCCGCATTTAGAGCTTCTGTTCCTTTACCCGCATTTAACTCAGCAAGAAGTTTATCACTCGTAGCTTTCAACTCTGCATCCGCTTTTTGGCGCTTAACCAGAGTTTCAATTTCGGACTTAACCTTATCAAAAGGTTCAACGCTTTCAGGTTTGTACTCTGTTACACGCACAACAAATGCACGGTCCCCTTCAACGTTAATAACATCTGAGTTGATCCCTTTAGAACCATTTTTATCCACTAAACGGTCGCTAAATACTTCACTGACCACTTTAGGGAAATTAAGTGCGGCAGGTGGATTTGTTCTATCAAACCAATCCGTTGTCACAGCTTTCAAACCAGATACAGATTCAACCGAAACTAATGATTCCATATCACTCGTGGCAGCCTCACTAACCTTCTGCTGCAAGTCATAGAATTGTTTAATGTTTTTATCTTGAAGTAAGCTAGTTTTAATACTTTCTTCAACTTGCTCAAACGGTTTAATAGATTCAGGTTTAATATCATCTAAGCGAAAGATAACATAACTATTTTGTGATTTAACAGGTGCCGAAAGTTGCCCTTTTTCTGTTAATTTTGCGTCCACAATTTCGCTTGGCGTTGATGCCGCTTCCATCCAACCAATCAAGCCTTTTTGCCCTGCACTGAATTTATCCGTTGATTTTTCAGTTGCCAGTGTTGCAAAGTCCGCACCTTGTTTTAATTCATTCAGAATATCATTTGCTTCTTTTTCTGAAGCTACCTGAATCATGCTGTACTGTTTTTGCTCTGCCTGAGTATAATTTTTCAGGTTTTGATCATAATACGCTTTTACTTCTTCAGCTGACACTGTCGCTGGCGGCATTGATGCTGCATCCATTTCAACATAGCTTACTTGTACTTTCTCAGGTGAGATAAAGCTATTTTGATTGGCATCATAGTAGGCTTTTAATTCTTCTTCAGAAGCTGTTTGTTTTGCTTGAACCTCTGCTAAATCTAAGATTGCAGTACGAATTTCACGTTCTTGCATAAATAATTCAGCATATGCTTTAACTTCTGATGGTAAAGCGAAATCCGTTCCAGTAAAGGTTTTTCCTAACTGAGCTCGTGTAAGGTCTTGGCGAATTTGAGCCGCAAGGCTATCCGCGTTAATGTTGTTACGACTTAAGATCTCACGATATTTTTCGCTATCAAACCGGCCATCTGTCTGGAAAACAGGCATTGAGAAAATATATTGCTCAATTTGCTGGTCACTTGCTGAGAGCTGTAATTCATTAGCATACTGATTAATCAGTTCATTGTTAATCAAGTTATCAAGAGCTTGACGACGCAGTAAATTCATACTTTCTTCATTACTAGCGACTTCTGAGAATTTATCCCCTAGGTACTCTTGTAATGATTGGCGTTCTTGTTGAAAAGCCTGCTGTAGCTGTTCGCGGCTTATTGATTGCCCGTTAACTTCAGCTGCATTATTTGCACTGTTGCCACCGAGACCCCCCATCATAACGCCACCCAACACGAATGAAAGGATAATCAGCGCCAGTATTATTTTGAGCAAAGGACTATTCGCCTTTGTGCGTAAATTTTCCATCATAAAAAGGCTTAACTCCGCTTTGTTGAATTCAATTTCCTGATAATACGCTAATCTTAACTCAGAAAGAAAAAAAAGCGCACCATTTCAATGGTGCGCTTATATATTAGCTGATTAAAGACATTCCGTCAGTTTGAGTTTTCGCAAAATTACGAGAAAGACAAACTTAAATACCTAATTAGCTATTTACAGCGTCTTTAAGACCCTTGCCTGGACGGAAAGCAGGAACTTTCGCCGCAGCTATTTTAATTTCTTTACCCGTTTGAGGGTTACGGCCTGTACGTGCTGCACGCTCACGAACAGAGAAAGTCCCAAAGCCAACTAGAGCAACATCATCCCCTTTACTCAGAGAACCTGTTACAGTAGCAACGAACGCGTCAACAACACGACCTGCTGCAGCTTTAGAAATATTCGCATCAGAAGCGATTTGATCAATCAGTTGAGCTTTATTCACTCTTATCATCCCCATATTAGTTGGACTATAAATCTCTTAATTAACTATAATTAACTATAGCAGTTATTAGTATAGTTAATTAATGATGCAGCCGTTATATCAATCCTGATTACCAATGGCAAGAGAACAGATTGCATACAAACAATTATCAGAATCATCGTTAAATTAGCGATGAAAAAAAAGACTGACAAGCCCTAAATTAGCTGTCAGTCTTAATTTTATACAAACTTCTTGATTCAGCTCACTCTTTTAGCTTTCTTTTTAACTACTTCTGCCCCAAAAGGAGGGTTAACTAAAGCTAAAGAAAGAACTTCTTCAATTGTTTTCACCGGATGAATTTCGAGATCCGCGATCACATTTTGAGGAATTTCCTCTAAATCACGTTCGTTTTCTTTAGGGATTAATACGGTTTTAATCCCTCCGCGGTGTGCAGCCAATAATTTTTCTTTCAGGCCGCCTATCGGGAAAACTAAACCTCTTAAAGTAATTTCACCTGTCATTGCTACGTCAGCTCTAACTGGATTACCCGTTAAGCAAGAGACTAAAGCGGTTGACATCGCAATACCCGCACTCGGGCCATCTTTTGGTGTAGCGCCTTCTGGTACGTGAACATGAATATCACGTTTTTCATAGAAATCACTATTTATACCCAGTTTTTCTGCTCGAGCTCTAACAACCGTTAATGCCGTTTGGATAGACTCCTGCATGACTTCACCTAAAGAACCGGTATAAGTTAGTTTGCCTTTGCCTGGCACACATGCAGTTTCAATAGTCAGTAAGTCACCACCAACTTCAGTCCAAGCAAGGCCTGTAACTTGCCCAACACGGTTTTCTGTGTCTGCTTGGCCATAATCAAAACGGCGAACACCCAGATAATCTTTCAGGTTATCAGCGTTGATTTCAATGTGCTTAAGCTTTTTGTCCATGAGCAGCGCTTTAACCGCTTTACGACACAATTTAGAGATTTCACGCTCTAAACCACGAACTCCAGCTTCACGAGTGTAATAACGAATAATGCTCATTAAAGCACTATCATCGATAGTTAACTCATTCTTTTTCAATGCGTTACGTTCAATCTGCTTAGACAGCAAATGTTTTTTCGCAATATTCAGTTTTTCATCTTCTGTATAGCCAGAAAGACGGATGACTTCCATACGATCTAACAATGGTGCTGGAATATTCATCGAGTTGGATGTTGCAACAAACATCACATCAGACAAATCGTAATCCACTTCCAAGTAGTGATCGTTAAAGGCAATATTTTGTTCTGGATCAAGCACCTCTAATAATGCAGAGGCTGGGTCACCACGCATATCAGATGACATTTTGTCAATTTCATCCAATAAAAATAGTGGGTTTTTGACCCCTACTTTTGCCATCTTTTGAATCAACTTACCTGGCATTGAACCGATATAGGTACGACGGTGACCGCGAATTTCAGCTTCATCACGCACCCCACCTAATGCCATACGAGTGTATTGACGACCCGTAGCCTTAGCAATAGATTGCCCCAAAGAGGTTTTACCCACGCCCGGAGGCCCAACCAAGCAAAGGATTGGCCCTTTAATTTTACTGACACGGCTTTGCACTGCCAGATACTCTAAAATACGGTCTTTCACACGCTCTAAACCGTAGTGATCGGTATCTAACACTTCTTGAGCTTTAACTAAGTCTTTTTTGACTTTACTACGTTTATGCCATGGTACCTGCACCATCCAATCAATATAGCTACGGACAACGGTAGCTTCTGCTGACATCGGAGACATCATTTTCAGCTTCTGCAATTCTGCTTCTGCTTTCTCTTGTGCCTCTTTTGGCATTTTCGCTTCTTCGATTTTACGTTTTAGCGATTCATATTCGTCTGGCGCATCGTCCATTTCACCCAGCTCTTTCTGAATGGCTTTCATTTGCTCATTCAGATAATACTCGCGCTGGCTTTTTTCCATCTGTTTTTTAACACGGTTGCGGATGCGTTTTTCCACTTGCAGCAGCTCAGTTTCTGACTCCATCATGGCCATCAAAAACTCTACACGCTCCGCGATATTTGCCATTTCTAAAACGCGTTGTTTATCCGCTAATTTTAGTGGCATGTGAGAGGCAATGGTATCTGCCAGTTTGTCTAGCTGATCTTGTTCAATCGCATGTAACGCGGTTAATACTTCAGGTGGAATCTTTTTATTCAGTTTTATATAACTTTCGAACTGACTAACGATAGTGCGGTACAACACTTCGTTTTCTTTTTCATCAAGTGCGTCTGATGATTGAGAACCCGCTGTCGCTTCATCATACGCTGCGTGCTCAGATTCATTATTTTGCTCTGCTGCCAAATATTCTGCTTGCGCTAAGAAATATTCGCCATTATCTGTCAAACTGGTAATACGTGCGCGTCGTAGACCTTCAACGAGGACTTTAACGGTGCCATCAGGCAGTTTTAGCATCTGAATAACCGATGCGACTGTACCGACAGCAAATAAATCATTCACCCCTGGCTCATCAGTCGAGGCTTCTTTTTGCGCAACCAGCATTACCTGCTTGTCATGATCCATCGCTGCTTCCAGACTGTGAATGGATTTTTCACGTCCAACAAACAGTGGGATCACCATATGTGGGTATACCACTACATCACGCAGAGGCAATACTGGTATTTCAATGCGTTCGGAACGCTCAGGATTCATAAAGCTCTCTCTTCGTTTAGCTCACGCTAGTTTAAGGGTTTCTATCTCTTGTTTTAAAATTACTTTCTAGAACAAGGAAACCACACCTCAGAATATAAACTATATGGGGACAAGATTTTAGCATTCAATGGCTAGTTGAACATAAAAAACAAAATGAGGGAAACCCCTCATTTCGTTTGATTAACTATTGAACGTTTTATATGGGATTAGTTATCGCCAGAAGCTTGAGCATCAGGTTTGCTATATATCAATAGCGGTTCTGATTGTTCGTTAATGACGTTTTCATCAACGACAACTTTTTCAACATCACTCATTGAAGGAAGGTCATACATCGTATTTAACAATGCAGCTTCAACAATAGAGCGTAAACCACGAGCTCCGGTTTTACGTGCCATAGCTTTCTTAGCTATTGCTTTTAGTGCTTCTTCACGGAATTCGAGTTCAGTATTTTCAAGGCTAAATAAGGCTTGATATTGTTTAGTTAAAGCGTTTTTAGGCTCTTGCAGAATCTGAATTAATGCTTCTTCACTTAATTCAGTTAATGTTGCAACAACAGGTAAACGGCCAATAAATTCAGGAATTAAACCAAATTTAATTAAATCTTCTGGCTCTGCCTGAGTTAATAACTCACCTTCCGTTGCTTTATCTGATTCACCTTTCACTTCGGCAGCAAAACCGATACCTGAACGGGTATTTAAACGCTGGCCAATTACTTTGTCGAGCCCTGCAAATGCCCCACCACAAATAAAGAGGATCTTTGAAGTATCAACCTGCAAGAACTCTTGCTGAGGGTGTTTACGTCCCCCTTGTGGCGGTACTGCTGCAACCGTTCCCTCGATTAGTTTCAGAAGGGCTTGTTGCACACCTTCACCAGAAACGTCACGGGTAATTGATGGGTTATCTGATTTACGTGAAATTTTATCAATTTCATCAATATATACGATACCACGCTGAGCTTTTTCAACATCGTAATCGCACTTTTGTAGTAATTTTTGAATAATATTTTCAACGTCTTCACCGACATAACCAGCTTCAGTTAATGTCGTTGCATCAGCCATTGTAAATGGTACATCCAAATAACGTGCTAAAGTTTCAGCTAAAAGCGTTTTACCACTACCGGTTGGGCCAATTAGCAAAATATTACTTTTGCCTAATTCAACGCCATCACTGGTTTTATCACCATTACGCAAGCGCTTGTAATGGTTATATACAGCAACCGCTAAGACTTTCTTCGCTTTTTCTTGGCCGATGACATAGTCGTCAAGATGCTGTCGGATTTCATGTGGCGTAGGCAGCTCACTACGCTCGCGGTGCGGCGTAAGTTCTTTTATTTCTTCACGGATGATATCGAGACATAAATCTACGCATTCATCACAAATATAGACTGACGGACCGGCAATCAGCTTACGAACTTCATGCTGACTTTTTCCGCAGAAAGAGCAGTAAAGCAGTTTTCCTGTCCCCTCTTTGCGTTTATCTGTCATCAGTTGACCTCACTTTTATCCATATTGTTTTGTTTTCATTCAATTAAAAAACAAAACAACGATTTTCTTTAAAATAGTTTATGGTATGAACTAATTATACCAAAAGTTAACCCATTAACGGCTACTATAAATTTGGTCGACTAAACCATACTCTTTTGCTTCATTTGCAGATAAGAAGCGGTCACGCTCTGTGTCTCGAGTAATTTCTTCAATGGATTTACCAGTATGTAGAGCCATTAGCTCGTTCATTCGAGATTTCACTTTAAGAATTTCTTGAGCATGAATTTCGATATCTGACGCTTGACCTTGATAACCCCCTAATGGTTGGTGGATCATCACGCGTGAATTTGGTAAGCAGAAACGTTTACCTTTGGTACCCGCCGTCAATAAAAAAGCCCCCATGGAACAAGCTTGTCCCATACAAATAGTACTTACATCAGGCTTGATAAACTGCATCGTATCGTAAATTGACATTCCTGCGGTAATAACGCCACCCGGTGAATTAATATACAAATGAATATCTTTTTCAGGGTTTTCTGCTTCAAGGAATAACATCTGAGCGACGATTAAATTCGCCATATGGTCTTCCACTTGACCAGTCAGGAAGATAATACGTTCTTTTAATAGACGTGAGTAAATATCATACGAGCGCTCACCACGAGAAGTTTGCTCTATGACCATAGGCACAAGGGCCATTTGAGATGCTAATTGTTCCTGACTGCCAAAATGTGACATCGAAATCTCCTATTAAAAACGTTCCGGTGCTTGCGCCTAATTTGCTGTCTGCCTGCTATTTTGAGCAGAGATCATGCCACAAACAACGGTTTTAAAAAATTCCTGTGTCTGCAGGCTCTTTCAATTCTCTTATTTTCTAGTTTAGCTAATATTTAACCAAGCAACTGGCGAAATAAGAAGAAAATGCAGCTAAGTATGCTGCAGTAAACAAGACGCTCTGTAAAAGAGTTTAACACAAGTCTATTGGGTTACACGGAATTATACCATTAGAAAACCATACTTGATTTTCAAAAATGACGAAATAACTCGATTGGTTAATATCACTATTTCTACAATATTAAGCTATTCAAAATAGTTCAAATTGCAATTAAAGCCCCACTTAGACTACTTGAAGTATAGATAATATAATTAGGGTTTAAATGTGTTTTTCAAGGGTATCCTAATTAAATTCGCTAAAGTGATAATTTAAAGGCTTTAATTGACAAAAAACCCGTAGTATTACACCACGGGTTTCATTATTTTGTACAGCAAGAAAGAATTAACCTGCTTGAACTTGGTTCATCAGTTCAGTGAAGTTAGTTTCTTTTTCTGTCACTTTAGCAACAGCCAATACAGTTTCAACAGCTTGTTCTTCTAAAGCTAAGTTACGAACGCTATTCATCAGCTCTTCATTTTTGCTGTAGTATTCGATAACTTCAGCTGGATCTTCATACGCAGAAGCCATTTCCTCGATCAGCGCTTTAACGCGATCTTCGTCAGCTTTCAGTTCGTTTTTGTTGATCACTTCGCCTAACAGCAGACCGATCACTACGCGACGTTTTGCTTGTTCTTCAAACAGTTCACGAGGTAATTCCATCGCTTGTTTTTCGTCGCCACCAAAACGCTGTGCCGCTTGACGACGCAAAACATCAATTTCACCATCAACAACTGCTGCTGGAACTTCGATGTCGTTAGCTTTGATTAAGCCATCAAGAACTTGTGCTTTAACACGGTTACGCACGGCATTTTTCAGCTCACGCTCCATGTTTTTACGTACTTCTGCACGCAGACCATCTAAAGAACCATCAGCGATACCAAAACGCTTGATGAATTCTTCAGTGAATTCAGGCAGTTCACGTTGTTCTACTTTCTTCAGAACAATAGCAAATTTCGCCGCTTTACCTTTCAGGTTTTCAGCATGGTAGTCTTCTGGGAAGTTAACTTCGATATCGAATTCTTCACCCGCTTTATGACCAACAACACCTTCTTCGAAGCCTGGGATCATACGACCTTCGCCCATAACGAGTGCGAAGTCTTCTGCTTTTCCGCCTTCGAATTCTTCACCATCGATAGAACCGGTAAAGTTGATAGTGATGCGAGAGTCAGCTTCTGCTGCCGCTTCAACTTCTTTCCACTGCGCTTGTTGCTTACGCAGAGTTTCTAACATGTTTTCCAGATCTTCATCTTTTACAGATACAGCTGGTTTTTCAACTTCAATCGTTTCTAAACCTGTTAATTCGATTTCTGGGTAAACTTCGAATTCAACTGAATAAACAAAATCTTTACCGTCTTCGAGTTGCTCAGGTTTGTAGCTAGGCGCACCCGCTGGATTGATTTTTTGTTCAATAATTGCGTTGATGAAGTTACGTTGCATTACATCGCCCAGAACGTCTTGCATAACAGACGCGCCGTAACGCTGTTTAACGATGTTCATTGGTACTTTCCCTTTACGGAAACCATCAACACGTACTTTTTTAGCAACACTAACTAATTCGCTATTAACTGCTTTTTCAATATCAGTGGCAGGAACGGTGATTGTTACACGACGCCCAAGGCCTTGAGTCGTTTCAACAGAAACTTGCATCTTCTTACCTCAAAATAAATCTTAGTGATCGGTCTACTCCAGAGTTATGCCATTAAATCATAACGGCTGTCTCCCTTCCAGAACCGGGGGCGTTACTTTCGTAACGGTCAATCCCTGATATCAGAAGCGTCCCGAAACCTTACTGAAAATTAGACGCAGCATTATACCGATGCATGCGCCCTGAGTCGAGAAAAGCTGAGAAAAGAAGCGTTTTTTCCTCATTATTTGTGACTTTTCTGACTAAATTTTTTGTTTTTTCACCTAATTTGAAGAAAAAACATTCACCAAGCTCATCATCGAGCATAGCTGATTAAGTACAGCATAGTCTCAGTGTATTAACTGAAACGAAAAATTACCGATTAACACCGCCGACACCACGACAAGCAGGTGATTTTAACGCAGTGTCAGCAAGCTCATTCCACTCTTGTTGCGTATATGTATGCAAAGCAAGGGCATGGATCCCTCCCGATAATTCGCTGGCTAAAATAGCATAAATTTCGCGGTGGCGGGCAAGCATTCGTTTATTTTCAAATTTATCACTCACTAAAATAACTTTGAAATGGCTTTCAGAGCCCGGTAACACATTGTGTTGGTGGCTTTCATTAATTACCTCCAAATGTGTAGGTTCGAAAGCAGCTTGTAATTTTTTGCTCACGAGAGATTGCATACTTTGAGCTGCATTAGCGACCATAAAATGCTCCTTAATTAAAAATTATGCTCAGAGGCAATTATCTTTTATTGTACGTGTTGATTATTGCTATCTTCTTATTATAGAAATATCCGATAATAACTTGCCAATGTTATGATAGCGGCACATTGATGCGAATTTTTTCAAAAATTGTTGTCTAATAGTTCAGGATAAATAAGCCGCTAAGCTTTATATTGAACGACGGCTACCCGCACCATAACGAAACATTTTCAATTAGGAAAGATGAACTGGAAAAAATTATGTTAAGAAAACTGTGTTTTCCACTTTTAGGGTTATTTCTTCTTGCGGGCTGTGCAACCAGCAGCAATACATTATCACTTGAGCCTAAGATAGCTTTACCTGCAAAAAACCCCACACTGAATGCAACTTCAATCAGTGTTAGCAGTGTAGACAATCGTACGAATAAATCCTTAGCGGAAGTCAACCGCAATGGCAGTTTAGTCGTACTGAACCCTTCACGCGATCCTCGTTATCTGATGCAAGAAGCCGTCGAAAAACAAATGGCTGCACGTGGCTTTATGGTGACATCACCAGCAAATGTGAATCTAGTCGTTCAATTGAATAAACTCGATACCAAAGTCAGTGAAGGCAGCTTGCGCCATAATATTACCGTAAACTCCAGTGTGAGTATTATTGCAACAGCCCCAAATGGTTCGACAAAAACACGTTCATTTACCCGCAATTTTAATACACAAGAGTTATTAGCAGCCAATAATGACAAGATAGCAACAGCTATCAATAGCGCACTCACTGATTTAATTGCAGATATGGCAACAGACCAAGAAATCACCGATTTTATCAGACAAAATTCACGCTATTAACTGAGCAATCATTATCATTAAGTATTAAGCTACCTAAGCTCTCACTGATTGAGCTTGGGTAGCATAGCGCAGCCAATACCTCTGCAGCGCAATGTATTGCAGCAATATCACACTGGCTTAGAGGGAAATAATGCCTCGTTTTACTCTACCAAATAACATCACTTTAATCCTTTTAGGCTTTGTTTCTGGTCTACCTTTAGCTTTAACTGCAGGTACATTACAAGCTTGGCTAACTGTTGAAAATGTCGATATTAAAACTATTGGTTTCTTTTCATTAGTCGGACAGGCTTATGTGTTGAAATTTCTTTGGTCCCCAATGATGGACCGCTATACTCCGCCCTTTCTTGGTCGTCGAAGAGGATGGCTATTAACCACGCAAATTCTGTTGATTATCAGCATTGCCGCTATGGGCTTTATGAACCCCTCAGAGCATTTGTGGTACCTTGCTGCGCTGGCGGTTACTGTTGCATTTTGTTCAGCATCACAAGACATTGTTTTTGATGCCTATAAAACTGATTTACTGAGTGCGGAAGAACGCGGAATTGGTGCTGCAACCTCAGTTATGGGTTACCGGATCAGCATGTTAGTTTCAGGCGGCCTTGCTCTTTGGTTAGCGGATAAGTTTTTAACGTGGAAACAACTATATTTAGTCATGGCAGGGCTGATGATTATCGGCGTTATCGCAACATTACTCGCGAAAGAACCCGAAGAAAGCTGCGCTGCACCAGCATCACTAAAAAAAGCAATATACGAACCACTCGCTGAATTCTTTAGCCGAAACAATGCTTGGCTAATCTTACTACTGTTAGTTTTTTACAAGCTCGGTGATGCCTTTGTCATGGCGCTTAATACTAACTTTCTATTAAATGCTCTTGGTTTTAGTTTAAGCGAAGTGGGTACCGTCAATAAAACTGTTGGTATGGCTGCAACTATTGTTGGAGCGTTACTTGGTGGTTATCTCATGAAAAATATGAGCTTATTTAAAGCTCTATTTATTTTTGGGCTTCTACAAGGCGGCTCTAATATAGGCTATTGGTTCTTAGCGATAACACCGCCCCATATCTTAACCATGGGGTCGATTATCTTTCTAGAAAATATCTTCTCTGGTATGGGAACCGCCGCTTTTGTCGCCCTATTAATGACACTATGTAATAAGTCGCTATCCGCAACGCAGTTTGCACTTCTTTCTGCTCTTTCCGCCGTTGGTCGTGTTTATATTGGCCCAGTCGCAAGTATTTTTGTCAGTAATTATGGCTGGCCACTGTTCTACCTTATTTCGATCGCAGTTGCAGTCCCTGGTGTTTTGCTTTTATTAGCTTGTCGGACATCCTTAATCTACACACAAACAACAGGGTTGTTTCAACGGCGTCAGCTGTATGCGAAAGGGTATCGCATTGCCGTTTATGCTCTTATTACTGCCGTTAGCTTCCTTGCTATTTGGCTACTTTCATTACTTATATTTTCATTTAGTGATATGAAAGTTTATCTGTTTACGACACACATTGAATTTTGGCTGAGTTTACCCCACTACCAAAACCTTATTTTTAATACTGGTATTAGCATTGGTGCTATCAGCTTAGTTATTGGTGGTAGTTTAGATTTCCTCGCCGTTCGCAAAACAGTACAGCAATAACCCTCCCAATACTCTTTCTCATTCTTTTCATAATTCCCTAAGCAAAGCTTATTTGTTTAGGGAATTTGATCTTTTGTATAAATTAGATCTAAATAGCAAAACAAAGCAATAACATCTAAATATCGTGATTGCGATCACTTCATGCGTGTAAAATATTTCTTAATTACAATTTTCAAGTCTAATATATCACAAGTTACAAATTGGTTAGCTAAAGTGTTAATAACTAACGCACTACTAAATTCCATTAATCAATAAGTGAAAATAATCTATATATGAAAAAAATCATTTACATGACCGCCTTAATTTCTCTAGCAGGTACGGCATATTCTGACAATATTATTGGCTATAAAAATGGCTTTGCTGATGTCAATGTAAACTATTTAGATTGGTCACATCGTACTGAAACCAAAACAGAAAACACGACACGTAAGAAAGATTTTGCCTATATTGAGCTTGAAGGTGGTGCCAATTTTAATTGGGGTGAGTTATATGGCTTTTTTGATCTCGAAAACCCATTTCATAGCCAACACACCGATTCAGGACGAAATAAACGCTATACCATTAAAACAACAGGCCGCTTTTATTTAGGTGATACTGGTTTCAACCTATACGGGCACGTTTATGGCACTTGGTCATTACCTGGAGCCAAGTATGGTGGTAATTTCCACGATGTGAATACGTTATATGGTATTGGTTATAACACTGCATTCGGTGATTTATGGTTTAAACCTTTTATTGCTCTTAATTACACCGACCAGACATTCTATTCAGGTAATAATGGATATGTAGCAGGTTGGGTGGCTGGCTATAATTTCAGCGTATTCGAAGAAAATTTCATGATAACAAACTGGCATGAAATGGAATTCGCGAGGAATAAACGCTATAACGGGGATAAGCGTAATGGCATAAATGGCGCCCTCGCTTTTTGGTGGAATGCAACAAACCATGTTTCTGCAGGGGTACAATACCGCTATGCTGATAATAAATTAGGAGATACTTTCTACCAAGATGCAATCATTTATACATTAAAGTATACCTTTTAGCGCACTATAGAACATTGCATCAGAAGTTAACTATTTTCTTATTTTTATCAGTAAAATAAGAATTTTTCTTTATGATTTAGCCGATAAAGCAACCAAAATAGCTTTATCGGCAATAAAAACTGTAATTTCCCTTAGCAAATTGCTAATCATTTATATCAGTTTCACTATTTTTTCATTTCTTTTGTATATATTTTTCTTTGAAAAATTACCAAGATAATTTAGTATTAATAGAGTTTTATCAATACATACTTATAATCCGTATCAATTTTAACTTTTTGTTTATAAGTTCTTTACATGTGATCATATTAACATAAAGAGCTAACAATTCAGTTTCTTTGCCTTACAATCATTTACACTCGCATAACCTTACCGTAAAATGCCCGCACTGATGAAACGACAATTAGAATCTTTGTCATTTGGGGTCGTGGATGAGACTTATGAACTACAAAAAAAGCATCGGAGCAATCTCACTCGTTGTAGCTGCCTTACTACTAGGTGGTTGCGATATGGTGTTGATGGATCCAAAAGGCGCCGTTGGCGTTAAACAAAAAGAGCTAATTCTTATTGCAATTGGCTTAATGCTACTTGTTGTTATTCCTGTTATTTTCATGACGATTATCTTCGCAAGAAAATACCGTGAATCCAACACGTCAGCAACCTACCGTCCTAATTGGGCTCACTCAAATAAAATTGAGTTAGTCTGCTGGACCGTTCCTATCATCATTATCATTATTCTAGGTGCTATCACTTGGAAGACGACACATGAGCTGGACCCGTATCAGCCATTAGTGAGTGATCAGGAACCTGTCACTATTGAAGTTATTTCTGCTGACTGGAAATGGATATTTATTTATCCAGAGCAAGGCATTGCAACAGTTAATGAAATCGCATTCCCTACAGGTGTGCCAGTTAACTTCAAAATCACGTCAGATTCGGTGATGAACTCATTCTTCATTCCATCTTTAGGTGGCCAAATCTACGCGATGGCAGGTATGCAAACTAAACTTCATTTAATCGCTAATGAACCAGGTACCTACAAAGGCTTCTCAGCAAGTTACAGTGGCCATGGCTTCTCTGATATGAAGTTCAATGCTATTGCAACTCCAGACCGTCAAGGTTTTGATGAGTGGGTACAAAAGGTAAAAGCTTCTCCTAAAACAATGGATACCATGCAGGCATTCGACGAAGTCGCTAAGCCAAGCATGAACGTTCCTGTTACCTACTTCTCTAGCGTGAAGCCTAAACTTTATGAAGATATCGTTCTGAAGTTTGGTCATGAGCACCATAAAGGTCACGCTCCTGTAGAAAATCAAAGTCATTCAATGACTGACCATAACGATGCTACAGGCAATTCAATGCAAATGAGCCATAGTGCTCATGCTGCTGGCGCTGAGGAATAAGGGCATGTTCGGAAAATTAACACTAGATGCAATTCCGCTCCATGAGCCGATTATCGTTGTCACCCTGATTGCTATTGTCCTAGGTGGACTTGGCTTAGTAGGTGTGATTTCTTACTTTGGTAAATGGAAGTGGTTGTGGAAAGAATGGTTAACCTCTGTTGACCATAAGAAAATTGGTGTCATGTACATCATTGTCGCAATGGTTATGTTATTCCGTGGTTTCGCGGATGCTATCATGATGCGTGGGCAGCAAGTTCTTGCTTCTGCTGGCCAAGAGGGTTTCTTGAATCCTCATCACTATGACCAAATCTTCACCGCACACGGCGTTATCATGATTTTCTTCATGGCAACTCCATTCGTTGTTGGTCTGATGAACTTAGTTGTGCCTCTGCAAATTGGTGCACGTGATGTTGCGTTCCCATTCCTTAACTCATTGAGCTTCTGGTTCTTTGTTGTTGGTGTTGTGTTAATCAACATCTCTCTAGGGGTAGGTGAATTCGCACAGACTGGTTGGTTGGCTTATCCGCCATTATCCGGCTTGGAGTACAACCCTGGGGTCGGGGTCGATTACTGGCTCTGGAGTCTCCAGATATCCGGTATTGGTACACTATTAACAGGGGTTAACTTTATCGCGACTATTATCCGTATGCGTACGCCGGGTATGTCGATGATGAAAATGCCTGTATTCAGCTGGGCTGCGTTATGTACTAACGTATTGATTGTTGCTGCTTTCCCTATCTTAACTGTTACATTAACGCTTCTGACGTTAGACCGTTATTTAGGTACCCATTTCTTCACTAATGATATGGGCGGCAACATGATGATGTACATCAACCTGATTTGGGCATGGGGTCACCCTGAGGTGTATATCCTTGTTCTGCCAGTGTTCGGTGTATTCTCTGAAGTTGCAGCAACCTTCTCGAAGAAACGTTTATTCGGTTATACCTCATTAGTTTGGGCGACAATCGTTATTACCGTTATGTCCTTCATCGTTTGGTTGCACCACTTCTTTACGATGGGTTCAGGAGCGAACGTTAACGCCTTCTTCGGTATCGCCACAATGATTATCGCAATCCCTACAGGGGTTAAGATCTTCAACTGGTTGTTTACCATGTACCAAGGTCGTATCGAGTTTAAATCACCTATGCTGTGGACTATCGGTTTCATCATCACCTTCTCTGTTGGTGGTATGACTGGTGTTCTGCTTGCTGTTCCAGGTGCAAACTTCGTTCTGCATAACAGTCTATTCCTGATTGCTCACTTCCATAACGTTATCATTGGTGGTGTTGTATTCGGGTGCTTCGCGGGTATGACTTACTGGTTCCCGAAAGCGTATGGCTTCACGCTAAATGAGAAATGGGGTGTTCGTGCCTTCTGGTTCTGGATCATCGGTTTCTTCTTAGCCTTTATGCCACTGTACATTCTTGGCTTTATGGGTATGACCCGTCGTTTAAGTCAGAATATTGACCCGACTTACCACACAATGTTAGTTGTTGCTGCAGGCGGTGCTGCGTTAATCGCAATCGGTATTGCATGCCAAGTTATCCAAATCATTGTGAGTATCCGTGACCGTCATGAAAACCGTGATTTAACCGGTGACCCATGGGGTGGACGTACACTTGAGTGGGCGACATCTTCTCCACCACCTTTCTATAACTTTGCGATTGAACCACACGTTCAAACCCGCGATGCATGGTGGGATCTGAAAGAGAAAGGCCTTGCTCATAAGAAACCAACTTCATATGAAGAAATTCATATGCCGAAAAACACAGGCGCAGGCGTTATTATCGCTGCATTTAGCTTAGTTTTAGGTTTCGCTATGATCTGGCACATCTGGTGGCTCGCAATCATTGGTTTCGGTGGAATGATCGTAACTTGGATTGCAAAAAGCTTCGACGAAGATGTTGATTACTACGTACCTGTGGCTGAAATCGAAGAAATCGAGAATAAGCACTTTGAAGAATTGCGTAAGGCAGGTGTGAACGATGTCAACTAATACAATGACTAACCAAAATATCGCCCATGCTGAGCATGGGCACCACGATGCAGGTGGAACAAAAGTATTCGGTTTCTGGCTCTATATCATGAGCGACTTGATTCTGTTTGCTTGTTTGTTTGCGACCTATGTTGTTTTGGCCGATGGAACTGCTGGCGGTCCTGCTGGTAAAGATAT
The DNA here is from genome assembly GCF_028480325.1 of Providencia sp. PROV182. Classification (NCBI taxonomy): domain Bacteria; kingdom Pseudomonadati; phylum Pseudomonadota; class Gammaproteobacteria; order Enterobacterales; family Morganellaceae; genus Providencia; species Providencia sp. PROV182. The sequence continues at coordinate 208,095 of NZ_JAMPOL010000011.1, forward strand.
CTTCAGTCTGAAGTTCGTATTAGGCGAAACCTTCTTACTGTTAGTGAGTAGTATCACTTACGGCTTCGCAATGATAGCGATGCACAAAGGTAAGATAGCTGCTGTTAACTTATGGCTGTTTGCAACGTTCCTGTTAGGTCTTGGCTTCGTCATTATGGAAATCTATGAGTTCCATGAATTGATTGCAGAAGGCTTTGGTCCTGACCGTAGCGGTTTCTTATCTGGCTTCTTCGCACTCGTTGCGACTCACGGTCTACACGTAACTGCGGGCCTGATCTGGATTATTATCATGATGATCCAAGTCACTCGCCGTGGCCTGACTGATGTCAACAAAACACGTTTAAACTGCCTAAGTTTGTTCTGGCACTTCTTAGACGTTGTGTGGATTTGTGTATTTACCGTTGTTTATCTTCTGGGGGCTATTTAAATGAGTCATGCAAAAGATGCTCACACTGGAGCAAGCCACGGTAGCGTTAAAACATACCTGATTGGCTTTATCCTATCAGTTATCCTAACAGTGATCCCTTTCTGGATGGTGATGGAAGGTACAGCGTCAACTTCAACAATCCTTTGGACTGTTGTGGGCATGGCTGTTGTGCAAATTCTGGTTCATTTAGTTTGTTTCTTACATATGAATACATCATCAGATGAGCGCTGGAATTTAGTTGCCTTCCTGTTCACCATGCTTATTGTTGGCATTGTGGTCATTGGCTCACTGTGGATTATGTACAACCTGAACATCAATATGATGCTCGACTAAAGAGTTGCCGATATGTTTAAGCAATACCTGCAAGTGACCAAACCAGGAATTATATTCGGAAACTTGATTTCTGTGATCGGTGGTTTTTTATTGGCTTCAAAAGGGTCAATTGATTACCCACTGTTCGTTGCGACTTTGCTGGGTGTATCACTGGTCGTGGCTTCTGGTTGTGTTTTTAACAACTACATCGACCGTGATATCGACCGTATCATGGAAAGAACGAAGAATCGCCCTTTAGTTAAAGGGTTGATTGATCCGAAAGTTAGCCTGATTTACGCTGCTGCATTAGGTATTGCTGGTATGGTGCTGCTACTTGTAGCAGCCAATGCTCTGGCAATGCTGCTTGCAGTTATCGGTTTCATTGTTTATGTAGGTATTTATAGCCTATATATGAAACGTAAATCCGTTTATGGCACACTGATTGGCAGTCTTTCAGGCGCGGCACCACCAGTTATCGGTTACTGCGCTGTTACAAATGAATTCGATATGGGTGCACTTATCCTATTATTGATATTCAGTTTGTGGCAAATGCCTCATTCTTATGCCATTGCTATCTTCCGCTTTAAGGATTACAAAGCCGCAAACATTCCTGTGTTACCGGTTATTAAAGGAATTTCCGTCGCGAAAACGCACATCTTCCTGTATATCCTAGCGTTTATGGTCGCAACATTAATGTTAGCTATCAGTGGATACGCGGGCTATAAGTACCTCATCGTAGGTGCAGCAGTCAGCTTATGGTGGCTAGGTATGGCAATTTCGGGCTTCAAAACCGAAAATGACGACCGGGTCTGGGCAAGAAAACTGTTCATTTTCTCAATCGTAGCGATTACTTCATTGAGCGTAATGATGTCAGTTGACCCTATCGTTTCAAGCGATACTGTTATAGCTCTCGTCAGATAACTTATCTGTTTACTGATGATAACGATGTCTAAACGGCGGGCCTTCCCCGCCGTTTTTATTTGTCTCTAACTGCTTTTACAACTCACTTTTACTTATTCTGCCTATCCTTATGAATCTATTTTATGGTTAAATAGCCGCTTGCTATTGATAAGCTAGATATCAAATGCACTATTAAAAATGCTAATAGGTTGAGATTAAAAACATATTGCCACAACATATACGTATTTATTCAACTTGTTGTATTTATTAATGTGTGACCTAACTAGCTGAGAGAAGTCAACACCGCTACAGCACGAAATATGAAGAATAAAAATGAATGATAACAAAATGACATCCGCAGAGCTTAGATCCACTTGGGGATTAGGCTCCGTTTTCTCCTTGCGAATGCTTGGAATGTTTATGGTATTACCTATTTTGACCAGCTATGGGATGCATTTACAAGGTGCTAGCGAGTTCTTAGTGGGTGTTGCTATTGGTATCTATGGCCTTAGCCAAGCCGTTTTTCAAATCCCTTTTGGTTTAATGTCAGATAAGATTGGTAGGAAACCTTTAATTATTATTGGGTTAGTTATTTTTATTATCGGAAGTATCGTTGCAGCACTAAGCGATTCTATTTGGGGAATTATTATTGGGCGGGCTTTACAAGGCGCCGGAGCAATTTCTGCTGCCGTCATGGCATTACTTTCTGACCTAACTCGAGAGCAAAATCGCACTAAAGCCATGGCATTTTTAGGTATTAGTTTCGGTTTAACTTTTGCTATCGCCCTCGTACTTGGCCCAATTATCGCTAATTGGGTTGGTTTAAGTGGCTTATTTTGGGGGATAGCGCTACTTGCAGTTGGTGCTATTGCAGTGACTGTTTTTGTTGTTCCTAATACTAATACTCATGTCTTAAATCGTGAGTCTGCATTTGTGCAAGGTAATTTAAAAGCGGTTTTAATGCACCCCCAATTACTCAAATTAAATATAGGGATCCTCAGTTTACATACCCTACTGATGTCCAGTTTTGTTGCTCTGCCTCTTATCATGACTGACTCCGGCTTTTTAGCAAAAGACCATTGGAAAGCCTATTTAGTCACGATGTTAATTGCTTTTGTCACCGTACTTCCGTTCATTATTTATGCGGAAAAATACCGCAAAATGAAACAAGTCTTCTTATTCTGTATTGCCGTTTTAGCATTGGCCGAAATTACCTTATGGTTTTCTGGTAGTCACTTATGGGTGATTTTCTTAGGTATTCAACTGTTTTTTATCGCTTTCAATATCATGGAAGCCATTTTACCGTCACTCATAAGCAAAGAGGCACCTGCGGGCTATAAAGGAACTGCCATGGGCGTTTACTCCACTAGCCAGTTTTTAGGCGTTGCCATCGGGGGTATTGTTGGTGGGTGGTTATACAGTTTTGAAGGAGCTAGTACCGTTTTTATTGGTGGTTTAATTTTGACCATTATCTGGTTTATCATTAGCCTGACAATGCAGCAGCCTCCTTATGTCAGCAGTATTCGTATTGAATTACCCAACCATATTGGAGATACAAGAGCTCTTGAGAAAAAATTACAAGCTCAAGAAGGGGTGATGGAAGCGCTTGTCGTTGACGAGGAATTTAGTGCTTATGTTAAAGTTGATAGAAAAATCATCAATCGAGAACAACTTGAAGCATTAATAAATCAGTAAAAATTAGCCCGCTATCGCGGGCTTTAAACGAACACTTGAAAAATAACTAATCGCGGAAGTTATTAAATTGAAAAGGTTGGCCTAAGTTCCCGCCACGTACTAATGCCATAACCGATTGTAAATCATCACGGGCTTTGCCCGTCACACGTACTTGGTCACCTTGAACTTGTGCTTGAACTTTCAGTTTACTGTCTTTAATTAATTTAACGATTTTTTTAGCAGTTGCAGCATCAATACCTTGCTTGAACGTAACTTCAACGCTATAGGTTTTTCCACTATGAACAATATCTTCTGGCACATTCAATACAGCACCATCAATACCGCGTTTTGCCATTTTTTCTCTTAAGATATCAACTAACTGGAGTACTTGGAAATCAGACTCACTAGTGATTTTAACTGATTCATTTTTGTCATTTAGCTCAAAACTAGCTTCGACATTTTTAAAATCCCAACGGCTGGTTAACTCACGCTGCGCATTTTCCACCGCATTACGTACTTCATTCATTTCCACTTCAGATACAATGTCAAATGATGGCATAGCTAGAACCTCACTGATAATTTTTAGACTGTGCGCATGATAACGTTTTTATTCACATCACTTCAAGTTATCAGGGTCTGTGATACTTCGTTAACTACAACTTCGTATCGTAAAAGGTTATAATGATAAGAGATCACTTCCGCCTTACCTTATAAGACGTTAAAGTCCCATTTTCAAAGGGGAAACAATGAAAATAACTCTAATTGGTTGTGGTGCGATAGGTAAACTGTGGCTTGCTTCACTTGCAATACAAGGGCATGACATACAAGGTTGGCTACGTGTTGCACAGTCTGATTTATTCGTCGATGTTAATGAACCTGATGGGCGTAGTTTCCGAGAGCTGATTCCTTGTAATAATATTAACCACTTGCAAACCAGTGAGTTGATCATTGTTTGTTTAAAAGCATGGCAAGTTTCTGACGCTTTATTACCTTTGATTAATACTATCCCAGAAAATACGCCTATTCTATTACTGCATAATGGCATGGGAACGATTGAAGAGCTGGCGCCTTTACGTCATCCTATCTTAGCGGGCGTCACAACCCATGCGGCTTGGCAAGAAAATAACCAAGTATTTCATGTCGCAAATGGCATCACACATATCGGCGCTATCAATTCCCAAGCACAAGCTTACTACCCAATAGCAGATATCTTGCATGAAGCCTTACCTGATGTGGCTTGGCATAATAATATTTTAACCACTTGCTGGCGTAAATTGATTGTGAACTGTGTCATTAACCCCCTTACCGTCGAACATACCTGTAAAAATGGTGAATTAATCCAACATTCCATACAGATATCTCAGATCATTGATGAAATATGTCATGTTATGGCGGCAGAAGGGCTGCATACGGATAAAGCAGAACTGACTGAGTATATTTACGGCATTATCAATAATACCGCTGATAACTATTCCTCTATGTTACAAGATATGCGAAATAATCGCCGTACAGAGATTGATTACATCACTGGCTTTTTAATCAAACAAGCACGAGCTCATGGGATCAGTACACCTGAAAACGATCGCCTTTATCATTTAGTCAAAAATAGAGAACAACAATATGACGACTTCCGCTCTAGTTTGCATCGCTCATGGGAGTGAAGAAATTGAATTTACTATTACTGCTGATTTATTAGTTAGAGCAGGTATCGATGTGACCTTAGCGAGTGTGACTGAAGATGGCTCTTTAACCATTACAGCCTCACGAGGCCTAAAAATTATTGCCGATACTCCGTTGATTAAAGTCGCTGATGAACCTTTTGATGCCATTGTGCTGCCTGGTGGTATGGCGGGAGCAGAAACGTTCCGCGATAGCCCACTGGTGGTTGAAAAAGTTCGCCGTATGCATCTTGATGGTAAAATCGTAGCAGCTATTTGTGCAGCACCAGCGCTTGTACTTGAATATCACCAATTGTTTCCACTAGGTAATATGACCTGTTTTCCATCAATGAAAGATAAAATCGCAGCTCATAAATGGGTCGATCGCCGAGTTTACTTTGATGAACGTGTCAATCTATTAACTAGCCAAGGGCCCGCCACTTCTTTTGACTTTGCATTAAAGTTAATTGAATTATTGGTAGGCCGAAAGACTGCGGCCCAAGTTGCCGCTCAACTCGTTTTACCTAATGGTATTAACGATTATTTAGAAGATTAAATATAAAACTCATTATAAAAAACGAATTAGAAATACAACTTAACTTATTGAATAATAAAAATTAAATAGTAAAAAAATCTGTGTTTAGAGTACTTTTTTGCTATGATTGCCGCGGGTGCTTGGATCATTTTGGTTCAAGCATTTGTGAGAGCCAAAAAGACGAAAGCCCCGAATTTAGATGTTAATCTTAATCCGAGGCAGTCTCAAACACACAACAATTTGATTCTGTCTCCTTTTAGATGATGCAAGAAAGGCTATGCTCTTTTAGCATCAGCAGCGGAAACACGCTGGTTCAAGCTACGTTATCCTGCGATAACTAGTCTTGTGGGGGAAATTTCCCCCACATTTCTCTCTGATTGTGAGTTGGTGATACAAGCACCCTGTTTTTATTCTCTACTTATTTTTATTCAGCTCACTTTGTCATTTCTATTTCAGTTGCATCAGTAATCATATTAATATCAATGATATCGAAACCATTATAACCAACTGAATTTAAATATTTTATTTTCAATAATGAACGATAAAAACATTTGTTTAGAGTGATTTTTTGCTATGATTGCCGCGGGTGCTTGGATCATTTGGTTCAAGCATTAGTGAGAGCCAAAAAGACGAAAGCCCCGAATTTAGATGTTAATCTTAATCCGAGGCAGTCTCCAACTCACACAATTGGATTCTGTCTCCTTTTAGAAAAGGAGTCAAGAGGAATGGCCAAAATTGCCCTTCTGGGGCTAGTTACCGTGTGTCTGACGGTATTGTGTTTTTCGTTATTGATGCAAGAAAGACTGTGCTCTTTCAGTATCAGCAGCGGAAACACGCTGGTTCAAGCTACGTTATCCTGCGATAACTAGTCTTGTGGGGGAAATTTCCCCCACATTTCTCTCTGATCGTGAGTTGGTGATACAAGCACCCTGTTTTAAGTTATGGGCGATAAACCTTTATATTTTCATAACCTTGTTCTTTTAGGTATAGCGCTTGCAAGCGGCTCATTACCCCACGGTCACAATATAATAAATAGGTTTTATCTTTTGGTAAGTCACCAAATTGCGTACTCAACTTATAGAATGGAATGTGCTTAATTTCCATTCCATCTACATTCAGTGGTTTGTCTTCGAATTCATCAATTGAACGAATATCTAAAATCACTTCATTTTCAATTGAAAGCTCACTCACCATTTCAATTTCAGGAACTTTTTCAAGACTTTCTTGTGCAATTTGTCGAATATCTATATTTTGAGCTTGCTCAACAACAGACTCTAAAATACCAAAATCAAAATTGGCCTCTTCCGCTTCAATCCGCGCTTTCACCGCTTTAACTGTTGGGCTTTTTGAGATTACACCACAATATTCAGGCATGGTTTTTGCGAAATCTTCAGTACCAATTTGGCGAGCTAACTTAATAATATGTTCTTTATCATGGGAAATTAGCGGCCTTAATACGAGAGTATCAGAAGCATTATCAATTAAACGCAAGTTTGTTAAAGTCTGGCTTGATACCTGCCCTAACGCTTCACCTGTGACAATCGCCTGCACGCCATAACGCTCAGCAACTTTAGATGCCGCTCTTACCATCATACGTTTGAGCACAACGCCCATTTGGCCATCATCCACTTTTTCTAAAATTTCAGCCACAACTGGCTCAAAATTTACAGCAATAAAACGGACTTTATGGGAGCTACCAAAACGGTTCCACAAATAATGTGCGATTTGCTTCACACCAATTTCATGTGCAGCTCCGCCTAAATTAAAGAAGCAATAGTGAACACGACAGCCACGACGCATCAGCATATAGCTCGAGACACCTGAATCAAAACCACCGGAAATGAGTGACAACACATCCTCTTGGGTCCCTATAGGGAAACCACCAATGCCTTCAATACGTGCTTTAACTAAGATAAGTTTATCATCTTCGATTTCTAAGTGAATCGTGGTGTCAGGGTCTTTAAGCTTAACTTTTGCAGATGCAATGTGCTGGTTTAACCCACCACCGATATAGCGTTCAGCATCGATGGATGAAAACTCATGTTTACCACGACGTTTCACCCGCACACAGAATGTTTTATTTTCTAATGACTCGCCATAGGCTTCGTGTGTCATTTCGTAAATATGATGCAAATTGGTAAACGGTTTTTCTTCCACTTCGAGAATATGGTGAATACCTGGGATACGCCCTAGCATGTCACAAATTTCATCGTGTTTTGTTTCCCCCTTCACACGCACTTCAATGTTATCCCAATTACGGACAACCGAAATCTCTTCGCCAAGTGGTTTAAGCACGTTACGGATATTACTGGTCAAAATTTTAATGAAACGTAGCCTAACAGTTTGGCTTTTAATGGTAATTTCTGGGAATAACTTAATGATAAACTTCATAATAGCTGCATGTTCATGGTGGTTGGGGGCAAACGAATGTGCCTTAACAGAGACACATGACACGTTACCAATTGTCAATAAAGAGGCGTATTATAACACTATCTTGCGGGTTGAATCTAAAAACCCCAATAATAAATTGTAACCGTAGCAAGACTGCGTTAGTCTGCTGAATATTTAAAATCCCTCGAATTAACTGATTTCACATTAGTGGCTAAAGACTATGGCTAAAGAAAAAACTCAGCAAGTTCCGACTGTTAGTTTTGAAAACTCACTTCAAGAGCTAGAACAGATCGTCGCTCGCCTAGAATCCGGTGAACTTCCCTTAGAAGATGCCCTTAATGAGTTTGAACGTGGTGTTCAAATTGCTAAACAAGGTCAAAAAGTATTACAGCAAGCAGAGCAACGTGTACAAATTTTGCTAAGCGATGACGAAAATAAACCTCTAGCCGATTTTTCACCTGATACAGAATAAATTATGTCTGAACAACATTTAGATAGCTTTACGCAGCAACAAAAGCAAGCTTACGACAGAGTCAATCAATACCTATTAGATGCCTTAAATGCGCTGCCGTTTGCAAACCTCCCTCTAGCGCAAGCTATGCGCTATGGCACATTATTAGGTGGAAAACGCTTACGTCCATTTTTAACTTATGCCATCGGCTCGATGTTTGGTGTTAGCCAAGAAAACCTTGATGCCCCTGCTGCTGCAGTCGAATGTATTCATGCTTATTCATTAATCCATGATGATTTACCTGCAATGGATGATGATGATTTACGTCGTGGCCAACCGACTTGCCATATTAAATACGGTGAAGGCAATGCGGTGCTTGCTGGAGATGCATTGCAAACATTGGCTTTCCAATTGCTGTCATCTGCACCAATGCCAGATGTAACAGACAAAGACCGCATAGCGATGATTGCAGAGTTATCATACGCAAGTGGCTTAGCAGGTATGTGTGGCGGACAAGCACTTGATTTAGATGCAGAAGGGAAGCAAGTTGACCTTGAATCTCTCGAGCGCATTCATCAACATAAAACAGGGGCATTGATTCGTGCTGCAATCCGTCTTGGTGCTTTTGCAGCAGGTGAAAAAGGTCAACAATTGTTACCTGTTTTAGATAAATATGCACAATCCATCGGTCTTGCCTTTCAAGTACAGGACGATATCCTAGATGTTATCGGTGATAGTGAAGTCACGGGTAAACGCCAAGGAACTGATGCCGAACATGAAAAAAGTACCTATCCATCGCTATTAGGGCTTGAAGCGGCGCAGAAAAAAGCACGTGAGCTATATCATGATGCAATAGATGCTTTAGAGACACTCCAGTCCCATGGATATAATATAGAAATGTTAAGCGCTTTAGCTAATTTCATTATTGAACGTAAAAGCTGACAATATGCTTTGCCTTTTGGCTACAAGAAGATCGATAATTACGGCAATTTATTACCCTAATGTATCTTCGAATCATTCCTATAACACAACAAAATAGATGGATGACTTCTTAATCACTCGAGAGTTATAGGCAGACGATAAACGAAGGCAACCCAACAGCACATAGAGGCTTTATGCAGCTAAATACTGAAAATAGTCATTTTGTTATGGCTAAGTAAGTTGGGTTTTTTATTAATTATAAGTGAGCAACTAATGAGTATTGATATCGCTAAATATCCAACGCTAGCCTTGGCAGAGACACCAGATGAGCTTCGTCTGTTGCCTAAAGAGAGTTTGCCCAAGCTTTGTGATGAACTCAGACAATTTTTACTGAGTAGCGTAGGTCGCTCTAGCGGTCACTTTGCTTCTGGTCTTGGCGCTGTTGAGCTCACCGTCGCACTACATTATGTCTATAAAACGCCGTTTGATAACCTTGTGTGGGATGTCGGCCACCAAGCCTACCCACATAAAATATTAACGGGGCGCCGTGACCGTATTGATACCATTCGTCAAAAAAATGGTTTACATCCCTTTCCATGGCGTGAAGAAAGTGAATATGACATTTTAAGCGTTGGCCATTCCTCAACATCCATTAGTGCCGGTTTAGGCATGGCCATTGCCGCAGAAAAAGAAAAACAAAACCGTAAAACGGTTTGTGTGATTGGTGATGGCGCCATTACCGCAGGAATGGCATTTGAGGCGATGAACCATGCTGGGGATGCTGCACCTGACATGTTGGTTATCTTAAATGATAACGAAATGTCTATTTCAGAAAATGTTGGCGCACTAAACAACCACTTAGCTCACTTGCTTTCTGGAAAGCTCTACACAACATTGCGTGAAGGTGGAAAAAAAGTTTTTTCTAACATGCCGCCTATTAAAGAGCTACTGAAAAAGACAGAAGAACACATTAAAGGCATGGTCGTACCGGGGACCATGTTTGAAGAATTAGGTTTTAACTATATTGGCCCTGTTGACGGCCATGATGTTGTTGCCTTAGTTCAAACGTTAAAAAATATGCGTGATTTAAAAGGCCCGCAATTTTTACATATCATGACCAAGAAAGGCCGGGGTTATGAGCCAGCAGAAAAAGACCCTATTAGCTGGCATGCTGTTCCTAAATTTGACCCAAGTACCTTCACTTTACCTAAAAGCAAAGAGACGGGGCCAACATTCTCTAAAATCTTTGGGGATTGGCTGTGTGAAGAGGCCAAAGACGATAGCAAGCTGATGGCTATCACCCCTGCGATGCGTGAAGGGTCTGGTATGGTTCGGTTTTCTAAAGAATTCCCAGAGCAATACTTCGATGTCGCGATCGCGGAGCAACATGCTGTCACCTTTGCGGCAGGCCTCGCCATTGGTGGCTATAAGCCTATCGTTGCTATCTATTCCACTTTCTTGCAACGCGGTTATGACCAAGTCATTCATGATGTGGCTATCCAAAAGGTACCTGTCATGTTTGCAATTGACCGGGCAGGCATTGTTGGGGCTGATGGACAAACTCACCAAGGTTCTTTTGATATTTCATTCCTGCGCTGTATACCAACCATGGTTATTATGGCTCCAAGTGATGAAAATGAGTGCCGCCAAATGCTGCATACTGGCTACCATTACCAAGATGGCCCATGTGCGGTTCGTTACCCTCGAGGTACAGGAACAGGCGCTGAATTACAGCCGTTATCACCACTGCCTATTGGTAAAGGTATTATTCGTCGCCAAGGTGAAAAAGTCGCTATCTTATGTTTTGGCACATTATTAAGCCACGCATTAATTGCTGCTGAACAACTCAATGCAACTGTTGTAGATATGCGTTTTGTGAAGCCTTTAGACGAAGCTCTGCTCCTTGAAATGGCCAATACCCATGATGTACTGGTCACTCTCGAAGAAAATGCCATCATGGGTGGTGCTGGTAGCGGTGTGAATGAGTTCCTAATGCATGAGAAAAAAATCATTCCAATCTTAAACCTTGGTTTACCTGACTATTTTATTTCTCAGGGTACCCAAGAGGAACTTATTGCTGAATTGGGCTTAGATTCCACAGGTATTGTTAATTCTATTAATAACTATTTAGCAAAATAGTTATTATCTTCAGGGCATTGCATTAACAATACAGTGCCCTATTCAATCACAAAGCCAATCACTCTTATTTCTTTTCTTAATACGCTAAAAAAGTGTTTAGCTCCCTATTATTACTGACTCACTAATGTTCATTTTAAAAAATCACCTATGTCACATTTTTATTATATTTCAAGATCATTAAAATAAAATATAAAACCAAATATAATCAGTTTATCTACAACGATATTCAGCTATTTACCTGAAATAAGAATACAAACAAAGCTTTTATCTTGAATGTAAATTTTCACAATAAAGGCATGCAAATTATTTTAAAATCTATTAATATGAACTTTGTCACTGTATGACAGCGTAATTTAGTCTCTGAATTATATTCGTCACATATTATTATGAAATATTATTTTTTATATGTAAGAAATGATAATTTATTTTTATAACGAATATATTATTTTAACAATTTTAACCAGAAATTAATAAGTAATTATTTTGTTTTCTTAATTAACAAACCAGGAAACAAATAAACGCTATTCCAACTACAATTTTCATATAGTTTATTTTTATTTAGTCGATTTTAATAAATAGATTTGGGAGCGCTTATGTGTGGACAATATATTAATGAACCCTTGTATTTATCTATTGCAAACTGGGTAATGAAACAAGGGCGCTGGACTACAGCAAGAGAGATATCTAACAACTTTGATATCCCGCATCCTAATGCAGTCAATATTGTTTCTTATATTTTATCTGATGTTGCTGAAATTCAGTGTGAAGTAAAAATGATCCCAAATAAATTATCGGGACGAGGCTGCCAATGCCAGCGGCTTATTAAAGTTAAGAAAATTGATAACCAGCTTTATGCACGTTTAAGAAGTCATCAAGCTGAAAAAGTCACTATCGATTCTCCTATAAAAGCAGCCTCTATGCCACCAAGTGAATTAAATCGAGAGCAAAAATGGCAATGGATGCTATCAAAAGCACAACGTCGTTAAACCTATTTCTTAGCTTCACATCAATAAAAAACGCAGACTTCACTATCTGCGTTTTTTATTTTACGGCCTTTTTGTGAATCATTGCCCCTTAGGTTTTACATCCGTTGTACCAAATAATTGGGGTCGATTAGCTTCAAGCTCTATTAGTGGCTGGGTTTCCTGTAAGTGTTGCTGATACCGGCACGCTAAGTCTTGATATTCCTTAGTATTTAACTGCTTCCAATGCAGTTCTTCATCAGTCACTAAGCGTAAAAAACGGGCTGGACTTCCGACTAACATCTGACGGTATTCTCCTTGAAACCCAGCTTTAACAAAACTCATCGCAGCAACAATGCTTTGTTCGCCGATGACAGCACCGTCCATGATCACACTATTCATACCGACTAAAGCATCACGACCAATAATACATCCGTGCAAAATAGCACCGTGACCTATGTGTCCGCACTCATGGACAATCGTTTCAACATCACTATAGCCATGCATAATGCAACAGTCCTGAATATTCGCACCTTTTTCTATGATCAAACGACCATAGTCCCCACGCAAAGAGGCGTTAGGCCCGACAAACACTCCTTCACCGATAATCACATCACCAATCACTACCGCTGATGGATGTACATATGCGGTGGGATGAACAACTGGGATCACCCCTTCAAAAGCGTAAAAACTCAAGATTCACCTCACTGCTAGCGTACTAGCGCCCTTTCCAACTCGGTGAACGTTTTTCGGAAAACGCCAGCGGGCCTTCTGTTGCATCTTCTGAGTGTAAAACCGCAGGGTAGTTTTTCAGCACGCCGCTACGCATAAGTTTATACCCCTCTTCAACAGTAAGTTCACCTGTAGCGCGGAAAATTTCTTTCAGTGCAGCGACAGCAAGTGGCGCACTTTGGGTGATTTGTTCTGCAAGTTCACGGGCTTTATCCATCAGGCTCTCAATAGGAACCACATCGTTAGCAATTCCCCAACGTAATGCTTCCTGCGCATCCATTCGTCTGCCGGTCATCACCATTTCATTCACGATTGGCGCAGGTAAAATTTTAGGTAAACGTAAAACACCACCGCTATCCGGAACAATCCCGAGTTGGGCTTCAGGTAATGCGAAACTGGCATTTTCAGAACAAATAATCATATCTGCCGCTAAAGCCAGTTCAAAACCACCGCCAAACGCATATCCATTCACCGCAGCAATAACAGGTTTGTTTAAATTAAAAATTTCAGTCAAACCGGCAAAGCCTCCTGGACCAAAATCAGCATCAGGTGCTTCACCTTCCGCCGCAGATTTTAAATCCCAACCCGCAGAGAAAAATCTCTCTCCTGCCCCGGTAATAATGGCGACACGTAGCGAAGGGTCATCGCGAAAATTAAGGAAAACTTCTCCCATTTTGAAACTAGTTTTTGCATCTATTGCATTTGCTTTAGGTCTATCGAGTATGATTTCTAAAATAGCGCCATTTCGAGTGATTTTTAATGATTCGCTCATAATATAATCCTTTCTTCGTCGTGCAGTGACGCTTCAGGTTGCACATGTGCAGCCCGAAAATGTATGCAAAATTAATCAAGTTTGTCGATTATTGCAGATATTTTTTCAATACTTTTCCAGAACAGTTACGCGGTAAATCTTTACGTACCTCAACACACGTTGGCACCTTAAATTTCGCCATTTGTTTTTCACAAAAAGCAAAAAATTCTTCCTGAGTTAAGGTTTCCCCTTCTTCAAGCACAATAAAGGCTTTAATCGCTTCATCTCGGATATCATCCACAATACCAATCACCGCAACATCGACTATGGCAGGATGTGAGGCGATAATATTTTCGATTTCACTGCAAGAGACATTTTCTCCACCGCGTTTGATCATATTGCTGCTTCTATCGACAAAATAGAAAAAGCCGTCTTTGTCTTGGTAAGCAAAGTCACCCGTATGCATCCATCCCGCTTCGTCAAAGGTTTTTGCTGTCGCTTCAGGGCTGTTGTAATACTCTTTAAAGAGGGTTTTACCACGTTCACCTTTTACACAAAGCTCACCAATAACCCCTGTTCCGACAGGTTGGTTATTTCTATCCCGAATTTGAGCTTGATAACAAAAACCAGGGCGGCCAATGGATGGCCAACGACGCATATCGCCAGGCCTATCACCAATCAAACCAACTATCGTCTCCGTCATTCCATACGAAGTTAAAAACCGCTTCACCCCAAAACGGGCCATAAACTGGTCGCGTTCTTCTTCACTTAAATTGAGGTAAAACATGGCTTCTCGTAAACAATGATCTTTTTCGTTATCCGCCAGCGGCTGGCTTAATAATGTGCGGATCATCATTGGGATAAGTTCGACGACAGTCGCTTTGTATTTCACCACTTGTTGCCAAAAACGGCGTGCGCTGTATTTCTCTAATAAAACAAACGTAGCACCGGCAGAAAATGCAGCCATAGAAGCCGTACATTGGCAATCAATATGAAAAGCAGGCATGACCGTTAAATAAATATCATCGGAGCGCAAGCTGTTTTGCCAAGAAGAGTAATAACCCGCAAAGCGGAGGTTATAGTGAGTAATAATCACCCCTTTAGGTTTCGAGGTGGTACCAGAAGTAAATAAAATTTCGGCCGTATCCTCGACATGCAATTCAACCACCTGAGTCAACTGCGTATGTTGTTGTGACTGCTCAAGCCAAAAGTCAGAAATATGCTCTACGGGTTCAATTTGCGTTTCTGTAATCAAAAAAATATGTTCTAAGCTGGTCGCTTCATCAGCGAATACTTGTTGATAAATATCTAAGAAAGAGGAGCAAGTTACCACCATTTTGGGTTGGCAGTTCTGCATGATCCAGGCACTTTCACTGTATTTATAACGCGCATTAATTGGGACCATAATCGCCCCAATTTTAGCCAAGCCAAACCAGCAAAAGAAAAATTCAGGGCAATTATCTAAATGTAAAGCCACTTTATCGCCTTTTTGAATGCCATAAGCTAAAAAGAGATTGGCGGTGCGATTAATTTGCTGGTTCATTTCTAAATAGCTGAACTTGCTAACCTTTCCATCGCAGGATTCAAAGATAAGCGCCTGACTGTTACCGTGGGTGACTGCTAAGTCATCCCACATTTGACGCAAATTTTGTTTACCGATTACATCCATTAATTGTTACCCATCATTTCCCTGATGAATACTCAGCGCAATAGTCATCATTGCCCTGAGTACCCATTCAATTAATCAACTATTTTGGCTAGCCCTTTATCGACTAACCCCCGAATATCAGTTTCGCTGTATCCAATATTTTTTAAGATATCTGTCGTGTCCATACCGTGTGATGGCATGCCTCGCCAGATTTGTCCGGGGTTATTTTTGAATTTAGGCATGACATTAGGACCACGGCAGGTTTTTCCTTCCATTGTTTGCCAACTGGTAATAGATTCGCGCGCAATGTATTGAGGATTGGTTTCTAGCTCAGGAATCGTAAGGACTTTGGCGCTAGCAATATTCAATTCCGCGAGTCTTGCTAACACTTCATCAATCGAACGTGAACCTAGCCATTCATCGAGTTTTTCTTCCACTAAAGGCCCATAAGGGCATTCCACACGGTGAATTAGCTGTGTGCCTTCCGGTATTTCTGGTGTACCTAACAGATGCGCTAACCCAATATCTTTGAAAATTTCCTGAATTTGCGTGATGCCGACAATTTCCATCACGATATAACCATCTTTACAGCTATAGAGACCACAACCTGCGTAATAGGGGTCTTTTCCTTTTGTCATACGTGGACAGATTTCGCCGCCATTAAAGTAGTCCATCATGAAGTATTGCCCCATACGCAACATCACTTCATACATGGCAACGTCAATGCTTTCACCTTTTCCGGTTTCACGTGCTTTATACAGTGCCGCCAGTGCCGCCGTTGTGGCAGTCATGCCAGAAAAATAATCTGCGGTATACGGGAAAGCAGGCATTGGCTGGTCTTTATCACCGTTTTGAATCAGATAGCCACTGAAAGCTTGAGCAATAGTGTTATAAGCTGCGAGGTTGGTATATTGCGGGTCACCGTACTGCCCGAAACCGGATAAGTGTGCAATGACCAGTTTAGGGTTATGTTCCCAAAGTACTTCATCCGTGATACCACGGCGAGCAAATGCGGGGCCTTTACTCGCTTCAATGAATATATCCGTGGTTTCCATCAGTTTTAAAAATGCGTCACGCCCTTCATCCTTGAAAATATTCAATGATAATGCACGTAAATTACGTCGTGACAGCTGAGGGTAGTTGGGTTGAACGCGAATAGTGTCTGCCCAAGCGACATTTTCTATCCAGATCACTTCAGCACCCCATTCTGCAAACATTTGCCCCGCGAATGGGCCAGCAATTTCAATTCCTGAAAATACCACTCTAACCCCAGCTAGAGGGCCAAATTCTGGCATAGGTAGATGCTCTGCCATGTTGTTATCTCCTGTGAAGCAGGGTTGGCCCTCTCGTGAAAGCCATCCCATTACGTTCAGTTATTAGCGGTATTGTTTTAGTACGCTACGGCCTAATGTCAGTATTTGCATTTCATCTGAACCGCCTGATACGCGATCCACACGCAGATCACGCCAGAAACGGGCGATCCGGTGCTCACCTGCAATTCCTACACCACCGAGTACTTGCATCGCAGAGTCCACGACTTCAAATGCCGCATTTGCACAGAAGTATTTACACATTGCTGCATCTCCAGAGGTGATCAATCCATTGTCACTCTTCCATGCAGTTTCATATAACATGTTGCGCATTGAATTGAGCTTGATCGCCATATGTGCAAATTTTTCTTGAATTAACTGAAAACGGCCAATGGCTTCACCAAATTGAACACGCTGGTTAGCATAACGAGCCGCATCTTCGAACGCGCACATCGCAGTGCCATAGTTAGTTAAGGCCACTAAGAAACGTTCATGGTCGAACTCTTCTTTTACACGGTTAAAACCATTACCTTCGCGGCCAAACATGTCCTTTTCATCAAGTTCGACATTATCAAAAGTGATTTCACAACAGCTATCCATGCGTAAACCCAGTTTTTCAAGTTTGTTCACCTTGATACCTGGTTTGCTCATATCTAAGAACCATTCGGTGAAAACAGGTTTGTCTGGTGAATCCGCATCACGGCTCATCACCACAATGTATGGGGTGTAAGCACTACTGGTGATAAAACATTTGCTACCATTCAAATACACTTTGCCATTACGGCGTTGGTAAGTAGTTTGTAGGCTACCTACGTCAGAGCCCGCCCCCGGTTCAGTGATCGCCGAGTTCCACATTTGTTTACCCGTACCGCGGAACGCCATGATTTTATCAATCTGCTCTTGAGTTCCTTCTCTTAGCACTGTATTAAAACCGCCCGGTAGTTGGTACAGCACATAGGTTGGTGCCCCCAGGCGACCCAGCTCCATCCATACCGCAGCAACGGTGATAAACCCTGCATCTAAGCCGCCATGTTCTTCTGGGATCAGCAGGTTATCGATTTCCATATCCGCTAACGCTTTTACAAAGCGTTCAGGATACTTACTGTCGCGGTCACATTCAGCGAAATAGCTTTCCCAGTTTTCACTGGCCATCAGTTCACGGATCCCTGCGACAAACAGCTCCTGCTCATCATTCAATCTAAAATCCATATCAATAACCTCTTAAATGTTGTTTCTGAGTAAATTAGTCATTTTTCCAATGCACTTTGGCATCTTTAATAAAGGAGAGCGTTACCATGATGTTGACGAAAAAAAGTGGGCATCCTCCGGCAATTATCGCTGTTTGAATGGGTTTTAATCCGCCTAACGCCAGCAAAACAATGCCGATAACACCGACTAAGACAGACCAACCGATGCGCACTAACAATGGCGGCTCATCACCATCTTTCACTGCGCGACAAGTCGACATAGCGAGGGTGTAGGAACAGGCATTAATGAGTGTCACAGTGGCGATAAAGCAGAGGATGAAGAAGCCCCAAATTGTTACAGTGCTCAAAGGTAAGGCAGCCCATGTTTCAATGATGGCGCGCGCAACGCCGAATTCTTCAATTAGTTTGGGAACATTAATAATATTTTGGTCAACAAGTTGGAGTGTGTTACTCCCTAAAATAGTCCAAATTAACGTTGTTCCCGCCGTCAAGCCTGCCACCATCCCGATACACAACTCACGGACGGTACGGCCTTTAGAAATACGCGCGAGGAAGATACACATTTGAATGGCATAGATAACCCACCATGCCCAGTAAAACACTGTCCAGCCTTGTGGGAAGCCACTTTTACCTACCGCATCGGTATAAAACAGCATGCGAGGCATATACATCATTAGGACACCGATAGAATCAGTGAAATAGTTCACAATGAAGCTAGCGCCACCAACAATAAATACCCATCCCAACATCAAGAAACTCAGGTAGCTACGGACGTCACTCGCAATTTTCACCCCTTTTTGCAGGCCGAAAGCCACACAAATTGCATTTAGTATGATCCAACAGAAAATGATGATGGCATCAAGTTGTAAGGTATGAGGAATACCAAATAAATATTGAATACATTCAGTAACTAACGGTGTTGCTAATCCTAGACTAGTTCCCATTGCTAATATCAACGCAACGAGATAGAAGTTATCAACAAGCGTACCAAACCACCCGTTTACCCGTTTTTCCCCTACCAGAGGAACTAGCGTACTACTTGGACGAATAACATCCATTTTGCGAACAAAGAAGAAATAACCGAATGCGACAGATAAGAAGCTATAGGTCGCCCATGGGAGTGGTCCCCAGTGAAACAGGCTGTATGCAAGCCCAATATTTTTAGCCTCATTTGAATAAGGTTCAAAGCCAAAAGGCGGTGCAGAAACGTAATAATAGATTTCAATCGACCCCCAAAACAGCACGGCAGCTGAAGTACAAGATGCGAACATCATAAAAATCCAGCTTGCTCGGCTAAATTCAGGCTTCTCTTCCCCTAGACGTTTTTTAGCGTATGGTCCTAAAATTAACCAAAACCAGCCACCAAACATCACGACCATATACCACTCAAATGCCCAGCCCCACACATTGGTGACATAGCTGAAAACTTGGTTGATAACTTCATTTGAAGCATCAAGGTCACGGACAGTTAACCAACACAATAGTCCAACAATGATCAACGGTGGAAAAAAAACCTTCGGTTCTATCCCACCTTTTTTATTTTCTTTGCTCATAGTTCGATCCCAATTTATTATTTAATACATAAGTTTTAAAATAGATATTATTCTCAATACCTAATACATAACCTCATACTTACATTTATTTAAAACTTATATTTATTATTAAATCCCGAGAAACCTAATTAAGTATTAATTCAAATTCTATCTAAATCATGTCTAGTCCCCATTAACAATTCTGTTATTAAGGTCACAATATTATTCGTGATAAATAATTGTTATTGTTTTTTCTATTTAAAATAACTCTAAATACCAATAAATACATAGAGATAAAATATTGTGTAACGTTAATGTTATTAAATACCTTCAGTATTGGTGATTCAGGTAGCAATATTGAACATTTCATTGATAACTAGGTGATTTTTATAATATTGGTGAGTAGGGTATCAGTATGAGTAATTAAACTCCCTTTAATTTAAGGTTTTCAATATTGGTGACTTAGGTTTTATTTTTAAATATCCAGATCATGATAATTATATAATCCGAAACCGAAACGGATCATATTTATTAATATTATTTTAGGAGATGTAATGAATATTATTACATGCTATAAATCTGTTCCTGATGAACAAGATATTATTGTAAATAGCTCAGATGGTTCTTTAGATTTTTCACGTGCCGATACCAAAATCAGTCAATATGATTTAAATGCAATTGAAACTGCCAATCAAATAAAAGCGCAGCAAGTAGACAGCAAAGTAATTGCGTTAAGTATTGGTGGTAAAGCACTAACTAATATGAAAGCGCGTAAAGATGTGCTATCACGTGGCCCAGATGAGCTGGTTGTTGTTATTGATGACCAACTTGAGCATGCACTGCCCCATCAAACTGCGATTACCCTTGGTGCCGCGGCACAGAAAGTGGGCTTTGATTTAATTATTTGCGGTGATGGTTCCGCAGATCTCAATGCACAACAAGTGAGTATTTTATTAGGTGAAACCCTGCAAGTTCCTGCCATTAATGGTGTGAAAAACATTGTTTCTATCACAGCCGATACGGTGATTGTAGAGCGTGAACTGGAAGACGAAATTGAAACGTTATCCCTTCCATTACCAGCCATTATCGCTGTTACCTCCGATATTAACGTTCCCGTTATTCCATCCATGAAAGCCATCTTAGGTGCTGCTAAAAAACCCGTCCAAGCTTGGACGATGGCAGATATTGGCTTAGATAACGTTGCCGCATTATCGTCTCAATCTATCGCCGCACCAAAACAGAAAGTTCGCCAGCGGATCATTATTGAAGGTGATGGAGATGATCAAATTGCGCAATTTGCAGAACATTTAAGAAAAATCATTTAATCGGAGGAGTTATGAGTAAATTATCAACCGTTTGGGTATTTAGTGACATGACTTCCCGTTTGCCTGAACTTATCGGCGGTGCTCTCACCCTTGGTGAGCAAGTCAATGTTTTCGCCCTAGATGAAGCGCAAAGCTCACAAGCTTTTCAACTTGGTGCGACCCAAGTTTTTCAATTAGCAGGTAAACCCGACGACCGTATTATTGAAGATTATGCAGACACTATCGTTTCAACCATCAAACAGCATGGTGATAAAGGTTTATTACTGTTACCGAATACCCGTAGAGGTAAATTACTAGCAGCACGCTTAGGGGCTAGACTACAAGCAGTCGTCTCTAACGATGCAACAGCAGTTACAATCGAATCTGGAAAACCTGCAATTAAACATATGGTTTACGGTGGTCTCGCCTTCGGTCAAGAGACTCTAGATAGCGCATTTTCAATTGCAACACTTACCTCTGGTACATTTGAAGCAGCCCCAAGTGATGCATCACGTAACGGCACGGCTCAAGCTACACAATGGGTCGAACCAAAACAATCTATTGTACGTACCTCGATTCAGAAAAAAGCAGGTAGCTCAGTTGAATTAGATAAAGCACGCTTAGTTGTCAGTGTAGGACGGGGTATTGGTAGTCAAGAAAACATCGCTATTGCTAAAACGCTTGCCGACACAATAGGTGCTGAAATCGCTTGTTCCCGCCCAGTCGCAGAAAATGAAAAATGGATGGAACATGAGCGCTATGTGGGTATTTCCAACTTAATGCTCAAACCAGAGCTTTACCTCGCTGTCGGCATTTCAGGGCAAATTCAACATATGGTCGGTGCGAATGGCGCACAAACTATCGTCGCTATCAACAAAGATAAAAATGCCCCTATTTTCCAATTTGCTGACTACGGGATAGTAGGCGATCTGTTCAAAATCTTACCTGCTTTAACGCAACAACTGGCGAAATAAACTCAATAACAGTGAGGCATTTTCCTCACTGTTTTAGTGACCTTTGGAGAAACTATGTCCGATGATATTTTTGATGCAATCATTGTAGGTGCAGGCCTAGCCGGCTCTGTGGCTGCATTGGTGCTTGCCCGTGAAGGTGCGCAAGTTCTCCTAATCGAAAGAGGAAACTACGCGGGCGGTAAAAACGTAACAGGTGGGCGAATGTATGCCCATAGCTTAGAACGAATTATTCCTGGCTTTACCCAAGAAGCGCCTATTGAGCGCATGATCACACGCGAAAAATTGTCATTTATGACCGAAACCGGTGCTGTCACTGTTGATTTTCAAAATGCTGCAGCACAAAACCCAGATGAAACCTCTTGGTCTGTACTTAGGGGAAAACTGGACCCATGGCTGGTTGAACAAGCCGAAAATGCCGGTGCGCAGTGTATTACAGGTATTCGAGTTGATAAGTTAGTTGAACGCGATGGCAAGGTCGTCGGTGTGGAGGCTGATGGTGATGTACTTGAAGCTAAAGTGGTCATTTTAGCAGATGGTGTCAATTCACTATTGGCAGAACAACTTGGTATGACAAAACGCGTCAATGCAGAACATGTTGCCGTTGGGGTTAAAGAATTAATTGAACTACCAAAAGATGTGTTGTGCAACCGCTTTAATTTAAATGAGAACGAGGGCGTTGCTTGGCTATTTGCAGGCTCACCGACCGATGGCTTGATGGGCGGAGGCTTCCTTTATACCAATGAAGATACTATTTCTTTAGGTTTAGTCTGTGGCTTACACCACATCAAAGACGCTAAGAAATCTGTTCCGCAAATGCTTGAAGACTTTAAACAGCACCCCGCCGTTGCACCGTTGATTGAAGGCGGAAAAATGGTCGAATATGCCGCTCACGTTGTTCCTGAAGCAGGTTTAAAAATGCAGTCAGAATTAGTACGTGATGGGGTATTAATTGCTGGTGATGCGGCTGGTATGTGTATGAATTTAGGTTTTACTATTCGTGGTATGGACTTAGCTGTTGCCTCCGGTGAAGCGGCAGCAAAAGCCGTACTTAGCGCAATGAAAACCGACGATTTCAGCAAACAAAATTTAAATCAATACCTCACACTGCTCAACGAAGGCCCACTGCGGGACATGAAAATGTACCAAAAAATGCCTGAGTTTTTGGATAACCCTCGCATGTTTTCTGCTTACCCAGAAATGGCAGTTGGTATTGCCAAAAAACTCTTCACTATCTCAGATGAAGCGCCTGTGCCTTTACGTAAGACCATGTTACAACACGCGAAGAAAGTGGGCTTTATGAATTTGCTCAAAGATGGAATTAAAGGAGTCAGAGCAATATGAGTAATCCAGTCAACGTTGATGTCAAACTCGGCATTAATAAATTTAATGTCGATGAAGAAAACCCGCATATTGTGATAAAAGAGCATCCAGATATGAATGTGCTCGAAACATTAACTAAAGCTTGCCCAGCGGGATTATATAAAAAACAAGAGGACGGCTCAGTACGTTTCGATTATGCCGGTTGTCTTGAATGTGGAACCTGCCGCATTCTTGGCTTAGGTAGTGCATTAGAAAAATGGGAATACCCACGCGGCACTTTCGGTATTGAATTTCGTTACGGCTGATTTATTTAGCATAACTCTCGGAGCTAATAACTTCGAGAGTTTTCAAGCGTTTATTTACGCTGACACTGGGATGCATAATGAAACCAAAAAGTTTTGATGATATCCAATTTTCCTCCGTTCATCGGCGGATTATGCTTTGGGGCAGTGGAGGGCCTTTTCTGGATGGTTATGTATTAGTCCTGATCGGCGTTGCCTTAGAACAACTCACACCCGTATTAAGCTTAAGTAGTGAATGGATTGGCTTATTAGGCGCTGCAACATTAGCGGGCCTATTCATCGGTACTTCTCTATTCGGCTATATTTGCGACCAAGTCGGTCGTCGTAAAATGTTTTTAATTGATATTGTTGCCATTGGTGCTATTTCAGTGGCGACCATGTTTGTCTCAACACCGATGGAGCTGCTTATCATGCGGTTCTTAATCGGGATAGTAATAGGTGCGGACTACCCAATTGCAACGTCAATGATCACTGAGTTTTCCAATACTAAACAGCGCGCATTTGCTGTCGGGTTTATTGCGGCAATGTGGTATGTGGGTGCAACCTGTGCCAATCTCGTCGGTTATATGTTGTATGACGTGGAAGATGGCTGGCGCTGGATGCTTGGTAGCTCAGTGATCCCTTGTATTATCATTTTGATTGGTCGTTTTGATTTACCTGAATCACCTCTTTGGCTGATCCGCAAAGGGCGCGTTAAAGAATGCGAAAAAATGATGGAAAAGCTGTTTGGTCAGCCTGTGGTATTCGAAGCCGAAGAACAACAAAAAACACATTTCATCCAATTATTCACTAAGCGCCATTTTTCTTTTGTTCTATTCACTGCCATTATTTGGACCTGCCAAGTGATCCCGATGTTTGCAATTTACACCTTTGGCCCACAAATTGTTGGGCAATTGGGCTGGGATCAGGGGAAAAATGCCGCACTGGGTAACGTGGTTATTAGCTTATTCTTTATGTTAGGCTGTTTACCCGCGATGTATTGGTTAAATAAAATGGGCCGGCGACCACTATTGATTGGTAGCTTTGCGATTATGACCCTTGCACTTGCCATACTTGGGCTATTCTCAAACCTCGGTATTTGCCTTGTGATTATTATGTTTGGCATTTACGCTTTCTTCTCCGGCGGGCCGGGTATTTTACAATGGCTCTACCCTAATGAACTGTTTCCAACAGATATTCGTGCCTCTGCCGTTGGGGTAATTATGTCCATCAGCCGTATTGGAACCATTTTTTCAACGTGGGCATTACCGCTGTTTATCACTAAATATGGGGTCAGTTCGGTGGTGTTAATGGGGGCAGGTGTTTCTTTGCTCGGGCTAATTGTTTCGATCCTATTTGCGCCAGAAACCAAAGGATTAACCCTAGCACAAACCTCCGTGATGGGTATTCGGCGCAAAAAGAAGTAAAAGAAGTAAAAGAAGTCACCACGATATGCAATCACATCAAATATACACGTATTTATACGCTAAATAGTTCAGATTGTAGGTAGGCGGCAAGCGAATAAGACCCTAGGAGCATACACAAGTATGTGACTAGAGCGAATAAGCGAAGCCAACACCCCTACAATTTGAAATATGACGCGTATTTATACGCTAAATAGTTTGGGTTGTGGCTAGGCGGCAATCGAGGTTATCCCGATGAGCATACACAAGTATGTGATTCGGGTAACCGAACGCAGCCAACAACGCCACAACGCAAAATATGACGCGTATTTAGTTGGTTGAGAATGGCATAATGTCATACCAAACCAACAACCAAATAGTGACATAAGCAAAAATCGCCGCAATGATATCGTCAATCATAATACCAAAACCGCCGCTGACTTTTCGGTCAAAAAACCGTATTGGCCATGGCTTCCACATGTCGTAAATGCGGAAAATAAAGAAGGCGGTAATGACCCACTCATAATCAACAACTGGGATCGCCATTAGCGTAATCCACATCCCAATAAATTCATCCCAAACAATACTGCCATGGTCATGAATTTTCATATCGTCGGAAGTGCGTTGGCAAATTAGGCAACCAATCCAAAAACCCACGATAATGAGTACCCACACACTCCAAATTGGCATGTTTGCCATTAATAACCAGAAAGGTATCGCAGCAAGAGAGCCCATTGTGCCAGGCACAATAGGAGAAAGGCCACTACCAAACCCCGTAGCCAATAAGTGCCAAGGATTACGCATAGTTAGCCGTTTTTTTGCTTCCGCTTTTTCTTGGCGACTTGCCATTCTATGCACCTTCCGAAACAAAATGATCGAAACCTTTTAGGTTTACATCAACTTCTTGGTTATTGCAAAAGTAGCTAATTCCTTCAGACTGCGGCTTAATTTGCCCGATACACGTAAAGCCTGACCCCGTATGCGCTAATGCCATCTCTAACGCTCCACGATTAATTTCAGGAACAGTAAAACAGAGTTCGTAATCTTCACCACCACTCAAAGACCATAAACGCCCTTGCTCAATACTACAACTTTGTTTCAACGCTTCTGATTGAGGCAATGCATCTAAATTAATCCGTGCACCACAACCACTCGCTTTCAAGATATGGTTAAGATCGGAAACTAAACCATCCGAAATATCAATTGCAGAAGAAGCCAGGTTTCTCAGCGCTTGGCCTTGTAAAATCCGTGGCTGCGGACGTAAATGGCGCGCAATTAGCCATTCTTGATGCTCTACATTTTCAACATTCAGTTTGTCTTGCAAAATAGCTAAGCCTGCCGCGCTATCACCGAGAGTACCAGTGACATAAATCCAATCGCCATTACGCGCTCCTGCGCGAGACATCGCCTTACCATTTGGTACTAAACCATGAACCGTATACGTTAAACTCATTGGCCCACGAGTTGTGTCACCACCAATCAATTGCATTCCATAATAATTAAGCTGTTCAAACAAGCTATCACTGAAAGATTGCAACCAATCGCAATCAACACAAGGCAATGTAATGGCTAAGGAAACCCATGCAGGGTCTGCGCCCATCGCTGCAAGGTCACTTAAATTAGATGCTAATGATTTATAAGCAAGATCAGCCGGTGAAATGGTAGGTAGGAAATGGATACCAGAAACGAGAGTGTCAGTACTTACTGCAAGTTGCTGTTTTTCTGGAATGGTCATCAACGCACAATCATCGCCAATACCGATATTAACATCACGTCGGTTAGTGGTTTGACGGTTAAAATAACGCGCGATGAGGTCAAATTCGCCATATGACATGGTAGATTTTCCGTTTTCGCTATATCTATTTTCGTTTGAGACGAAGCAAATAATTTACACCCTAATAATTCAATAATAGGTAAATAGCACACAATTGCTAACCTAAACAGCGTATCTAATTGGCTACAATTATCCTTCGCTCACCTGTCATTGAAATATCGCGAGCATATAAACACAAAGGTAGACTGGAACCCAGCCTACCTATTTATTACCGTAGTGCTACAGGAGGGAACCCTGATATTATTATTTTTTACGACGAACTGCAGGTGCCGCTTTGTCTAATACACCGTTAACAAATTTATGGCTATCTTCTGCGCCAAAAACTTTCGCTAATTCAATACCTTCATTGATTGCAACTTTATAAGGTACGTCTTCACGGAAACTTAATTCAAACATGGAGACACGTAAAATCGCTTTTTCTACCTGCCCTAACTCTTCTAGCTGACGAGATAAATAAGGCGCCATCAGTTGATCAAGTTTTGTCGCATTGGTCGCAACACCTGATAACAGTTCACGAAAATAGTTTACGTCAACGTCTGACATGTCCTGTTCAGCAATAAACTCATATTCCACTTCAGCAATTGGATTGCCAGATAATTGCCATGAATAAATGGCCTGTACAGCACACTCACGAGCGCGGCGACGAGCAGCAGGTTTCACAAGATTCCCCTTAAATTTAAAAACTGTACACAAAAAACACTTGTTGCATTGCGTTATCTACACCATTGTGGCGAAAAAACGGCAACAAAGAGCTAATTGTGTATTATTTGCCTTTGATGGCCTTAATTACATTAATCATTTCAAGTGCTGTCAGTGCAGCTTCAGCACCTTTATTACCTGCTTTAGTACCCGCACGTTCAATGGCTTGTTCGATATTTTCAGTGGTTAACACACCAAAAGTCACTGGCACTTCACTGTTCATCGCGACATGAGATAGGCCGGAACTACATTCACCTGCAACATATTCAAAGTGAGCTGTACCACCACGAATAACGGTACCTAATGCAATTACTGCATCATATTTATTAGTTTCAACTAATGCTTTTGTGGTCAACGGTAGCTCATAAGCGCCTGGAACCCACACAATTGTGATGTTGTCATTTGAAACCTGACCAATGCGCTCTAACGCATCAACAGCACCTTCCAGCAGACTATCATTAATAAAGTTGTTAAAACGAGCGATAGCGATAGCAACACGCGCTTGTGGAGCAGCAACAACACCTTTAATTACGTTCATAGCCTTCCTCTAATATTAATTATAACCCGCGGGGCGCGGATTTTATCACATTCTTTCGTGTATCGTACGTATGATTTTCAAAAAAACCACTTACCATACGGGACGAAGCCTGACGCGTAGGTCTGTCCCGACTTGCTTCACTTCTGTAAATTCAAATTTTGGCGCATCAATAAGGGCATTAAGCGGTGGGAAGTCCACCAGACCTCGAGCGCTATTTCCTAATAATTTAGGCGCAATATAGACAATCAGCTCATCCACTAAACCTAACTTAAGCAATGAGCCTGCAAGTTTTGCCCCTGCTTCAACCCAAATGCTATTCACATTACGTTTAGCCAATTGCATCATCAAAATGACGAGATCGGTGCCGTTTTCATCTGCAGGAACAGCGAGTTGCTCAACTTGCCCTTGCCATACTGCATTTTCATCTGGGTTTGAACGCACTAACCAGCATTCACCATCTAATTGAGTGACTTTATGGCCAGAAGTCACACGATTGTGGTTATCCAACACAATACGAATGGGCTGGCGCACTTGGTTTTCTGGATAAACTTGTTGGATGTCTGATGGGAGCTCGTTCCAACGTACCGTTAAAGAAGGGTCATCAGCAACAACCGTGCTGCTCGTACTTAAGATAGCGCTAGCCTCGGCTCGAAGAGCTTGTACATCTTTGCGAGCTGCCGAGCTGGTAATCCATTTACTTTCCCCTGATTCAAGGGCGGTTTTGCCATCGAGTGAAGCGGCAAGTTTCAACTGGATATAAGGAAACCCGGTACGCATACGTTTTAAAAAGCCGCGGTTTGCCGCTTCAGCATCATCTAGTAAAACATTACTGTGCGTTTCAATCCCTGCTTGCGACAACATATACAGGCCACGGCCCGCAACTTGAGGGTTTGGGTCTTGCATGGCAGCAACAACGCGGCTTACACCCGCTTTGATCAGCGCCTCTGCACAAGGTGGGGTACGACCGTGATGACTGCAAGGCTCAAGGGTGACATAAGCCGTTGCCCCTTGCGCTTTATCTCCTGCCATCCTTAGTGCATGGACTTCTGCGTGGGGTTCCCCCGCTTTTTGATGATACCCTTCACCGACAATAGTACCATCACGCACAATCACACACCCGACATTTGGATTAGGTGATGTGGTAAAACGCCCTTTTCGTGCCAACTCAAAAGCACGAGCCATATACATGTTGTCTTGTTCAATCATTGGCGTTAATCCTGTAATTTAGCGATTTCTTCGCCAAATTCACGCACATCTTCAAAGCTGCGGTAAACAGAAGCAAAACGGATATAGGCAACTTTATCGAGCTTTTTCAGCTCATCCATAACCAAACTGCCAATTAATTTCGACGGGACTTCACGTTCCCCGGTAGCCCTAAGCTGGGATTTAATAGAAATAATAGCTTGTTCAATATCATCAGAACTTACAGGCCGTTTTTCTAATGCCTTTTGCATACCACGATTAAGCTTTTCTTCATCAAAAGGCTCACGAATATCGTCGCTTTTAATGACTCTAGGCATGACAAGTTCAGCCACTTCAAAGGTTGTGAAGCGTTCATGGCACAGTAAGCATTGGCGGCGTCTACGGACTTGGGACCCTTCACCGACCAGACGCGAGTCAATAACTTTCGTATCTACAGCTGAGCAGAATGGGCAGTGCATAGCGTTTCCTGAATCTATTTAGGGGGAGATAGTTTACCCTACTATGCGAGAAAAAACACCCTAGAAGATGCCTCCTAGGGTGTTCTCGTTGCTCTTCATATCTCGCGTTGTGAGAGTATTAGCTGCACTCCGATACCCTAGTCACATAGTTTACTATGGTGCCTAGGGATGTCGTTCACTTGCTGCTTACTCACACACGAACTATTTTAAGAACTAAGGCAGTAATGACTCTTGGTCTGCGCCTTCTTTTTCGACTTTCGCTTGCATCAAGTGTTCACGCTTCATACCCATCTTCAGTGCTAATGCAGAAGCCACGTAAATAGATGAGATAGTACCGATAGTTACACCGATTAACATAACCAATGAGAAGCCTTCCAACATTGCGCCACCGAACAGGTATAGCATCAGAACCACTAATAATGTAGTTGCTGATGTCATAATGGTACGGCTCAATGTTTGCGTCAAAGAGACGTTCATGATTTCGTACGGTGTCCCACGACGAATTTTACGGAAGTTTTCACGGATACGGTCTGATACAACGATACTGTCGTTCAGCGAGTAACCGATAACCGACATCAATGACGCCACGATAGTCATATCTATCTCAATATGGAACAAAGACAGAATACCTAAAGTAATCACCACGTCATGCGCAAGAGATAGCACGGCACCCGCAGCCAAGCGCCATTCAAAACGGAACCCAACATAGATTAGGATACAAATCAACGCAGTTAACAGAGCCAAAGCCCCTGTTTGCGCCAATTCAGCCCCAACACTTGGCCCCACGAATTCAATGCGTTTTACGGTTGCTTTATCATCCACACTTTGGTTGATAATCGTGATAATTTCTTTGCCGACTTCTTGACCCGCGGTGCCTTCAATAGGAGGGATACGGATCATGATGTCGCGGCTGCTACCAAAGTTTTGGATTAGTGGATCTTTATGGTTCGAGTTAGACAAGCTATCACGAATTTTATCCAAATCAGCTGGCTGACTTAAGTTGATTTCAATTACCGTACCACCTGTGAAATCTAAGCCCCAGTTAAAACCCTTGACGCCGATAATCACAAAAGAAGCAATCAGTAATACGATAGAAATGCTAAAGGCAACGTTGTCCCAGCGCATAAAGTCATAAACTTTACGACCATAGTTCAATTGTTCAACAGTATAATCCTGTGCCACAACGTGCTCCTTAAATTGACAGCTTGTTAATACGTTTACCGCCGTAAAGCAGGTTCACGATAGCACGTGTACCGACGATAGCTGTAAACATAGAGGTTGCGACACCAATCGCTGTCGTAATCGCAAAGCCTTTAATAGACCCAGTACCCACTGCATATAGAATAATCGCAGTGATAAGTGTCGTTAAGTTTGCGTCTGTAATACTTGAGAAGGCGCCTTTATACCCTTCATGAATCGCTTGCTGAACAGATCGACCGTTCTTGAGCTCTTCTTTAATCCGTTCGTTAATAAGAACGTTAGCATCGACTGCAACTGCAAGGGTTAATACAATCCCCGCAATACCTGGCATGGTCAGTGTTGCCCCCGGTAATAAGGACATCACACCAACAATTAACACCAAGTTTGCTAACAGCGCACTACTCGCAATCAGACCAAATTTACGATAATAAATAATCATAAACAGGATAGAAGCTAACAGGCCTGCGATACATGCTTTCAGCCCTTGCTCGATATTTTGCATACCCAGTGTTGGACCAATGGTACGTTCTTCAACAATTTGGATTGGCGCAATCAACGCACCAGCACGTAACAGTAATGAAAGCTGGCGAGCTTCAGTACCGTTAGTAATACCCGTAATACGGAATTTGCTACCAAAACGCGCAGAAATACGTGCCGCATTGATGACCTTTTCATCTTTCACCAAAATTGAACGGCCAGTTGCATCTTTTTTGCCACTGTCTTTGTATTCAACAAACAGCGTTGCCATCAGCTTGTCTTGGTTATCACGTGTAAAGTCAGACATGATAGAACCACCAGCACTATCAAGACTGATACTCACTTGTGGTTGGCCATTTTCATCCGCTTCAGAGGTTGAGTCCGTAATATGGTCACCCGTTAAGATCACACGCTTATATAAAACGTAAGGCATGCCTTCACGGTCATATTTAACTTCTGAATCACCTGGTACACGGCCACTTTCTGCTGCGGAAGAATCGACTGAAGTATTCACCAAACGGAATTCTAATGTCGCAGTCGCACCTAAAATTTCTTTTGCGCGAGCAGTATCTTGGATACCGGGTAATTCAACCACAATTCGGTCAGCACCTTGGCGTTGAACGAGTGGCTCCGCAACACCTAATTGGTTTACACGGTTGCGAATAATAGTAATGTTCTGAGAAACTGCATAGTTACGTGCTTCACGTAAACGCTCGTCGGTCATAACAGCAATCATGGTGTTATCGCTGCCATCACTAAAGACTAAGTCTGGGTATTTACGAGACAATGCTTTTTCAGCTTGGCTACGATCGTCCGCGTTACGGAAACGAACTTCCACGCTGTAATCATTGCCTTTACGAATAGAAGAGTACGCAATGCCTTCTTGACGCAGGTCATTACGCAAACCATCCATGTTTTGTTCCTGCAATTTACCTAATGCAGTGTCCATATCAACTTCCATCAGGAAGTGAACCCCACCACGCAGATCAAGACCAAGCTTCATCGGTTCACCACCGATCGCTTCGAGCCACTTAGGCGTTGCAGGTGCAAGGTTTAATGCAACAACATACTGGTCACCCAGTGCATTCATGATCACTTCACGCGCACGTAACTGAACATCAGAGTTGTTGAATCGGGCTAAAATTGCCCCATTTTCTAGAGAGATAGATTTACTCTCAATTTTATCGTCTTTTAACGATTTTTGGACTTGGATCAGCGTTTGTTCATTGGCGGCGGTTCCCCGCACGCCAGTGATCTGAACAGCCGGATCCTCACCATATAGGTTTGGAAGTGCATAAAGCAAACCGATGAGGATCGCAAAGATCAACATCAGATACTTCCACAAAGGATAACGGTTTAGCACGGCAGTTCCCTTCGGGAGAATCAGAATTAAATTGCTTTCATTGTGCCTTTAGGTAAAACAGCAGCAACGAAATCACGTTTGATGGTTACTTCTGTGTTCTCACTCAACTCAAGAACCACATAACCGGTTTCAGACACTTTAGTTACACGCCCGATTAAACCGCCAGTTGTTAAAACTTCATCACCTTTAGTGATAGATTCCATCAATTTACGGTGTTCTTTCGCACGTTTTTGCTGTGGACGCAAAATCATGAAATAGAAGATCAGCGCGAAAACAACAAGCATGATAACCATGGTGTATGGACTACCTTGCGCTGGTGCACCTGCTGACGCCGCTGCTTCAGAAATAAAAAAACTCATTCAACTTTCCTCATTGTTTTATTGAAAGCAATTTTACATACAAAAAAGCTAAGTTTGATATGCTACACAGATTAGTGGCATTTCGCACTTAAATTCACTCGATATTTAATGAAGGTTCGGGTTTACCAATCTTTTGGTAAAAATCTTTAGCAAACTCTTCAAAATTCCCATTTTCAATGGCTTGGCGAATACCTGCCATCAAACGCTGGTAATAACGTAAATTATGGATGGTATTGAGCCTTGCACCAAGGATTTCATTACATCTATCAAGGTGATGCAGATAAGCACGGCTATAATGACGACAAGTATAGCAGTCACAATCAGCATCCAGTGTTGATGTGTCTGATTTATACTTAGCATTACGAATTTTTACCACGCCATTTGTCACAAATAAATGCCCATTTCGTGCATTTCGTGTTGGCATCACACAATCGAACATATCGATACCACGGCGAACCCCTTCAACTAAATCTTCAGGTTTGCCAACTCCCATTAAATAACGAGGTTTGTCAGCTGGAATTTGCGGGCAGACATGTTCTAAAATTCGGTGCATATCTTCTTTCGGTTCGCCTACGGCTAAGCCGCCTACAGCGTACCCATCAAAGCCGATTTCCACCAGTCCCTTAACTGAAATATCACGTAAATCTTCGTAAACACTACCTTGAATAATACCGAATAAAGCATTTTTATTGTTTAGTTCATCAAAGCGTTGGCGGCTACGTGCAGCCCAACGCAAAGACATTTCCATTGATGTCTTTGCATAGTCCCAATCTGCTGGATAGGGCGTACACTCGTCAAAAATCATGACAATGTCTGAGCCGAGGTCATACTGAATTTCCATCGATTTTTCAGGGCTTAGGAAAACTTTTTCACCGTTGATAGGGTTGCGAAAATGCACACCTTCTTCTTTAATTTTGCGCATCGCACCAAGACTAAAGACCTGAAAGCCACCTGAATCGGTTAAAATTGGCCCTTGCCATTGCATAAAGTCATGGAGGTCACCATGTAACTTCATAATTTCTTGACCCGGACGTAACCACAGGTGGAAAGTATTCCCTAATAAGATTTGAGCGCCAGTTTCTTTCACTTCTTCAGGGGTCATCCCCTTAACTGTACCGTAGGTTCCTACTGGCATAAATGCAGGGGTTTCCACCACGCCGCGCTCAAATACTAAGCGACCACGGCGTGCATTGCCGTCAGTCGTTTGTAATTCATATTTCACATTTGCCTCCTAGCAGCAGAAAAACAGTCTGTTGCTATCGATAATATTAATTTGCTAAGCAAGCAGCCGATGCCACCGCTTATAAAACTGATTACTCACCAATTTTCTCAAATCGAGCGTTTGTATTGGGGGTAATAAACATCGCATCACCATAACTAAAGAAACGGTATTTTTGTTTAACGGCTTCTTCGTATGCATTCATGGTGTTTTTATATCCAGCAAACGCAGAAACCAACATAATTAATGTAGATTCAGGTAAGTGGAAGTTGGTGATTAGTGCATCTATCACCTGATATTCATACCCAGGGTAAATAAAGATTTGGGTATCATCAAAAAATGGAGCAATTAAAGCGTCTTGGCTTGCTTTTGCGGCACTTTCTAGTGACCGAACAGACGTCGTTCCAACGGCGATAACGCGATTACCTCGAGCTTTACAGGCTAAAACGGAATCCACGACCTCTTGTGGCACTTCTGCATATTCAGAATGCATAATGTGATCTTCGATAGTATCAACACGTACTGGTTGAAAGGTACCGGCTCCCACATGCAATGTCACAAACGCCATTTCTACGCCTTTTTGGCGCAATGCTTCAAGTAACGGCTCATCAAAGTGTAAACCTGCCGTTGGTGCTGCGACAGCCCCTGGTTTTTCACTATACACGGTTTGATAAAGTTCTTTATCTGACTCTTCATCAGGGCGATCAATATAAGGCGGCAGAGGCATATGACCAATTTGGTTTAGAATGCTTAATACATCACGTTCATCATCAAAGCGCAGTTCAAACAATGCACCATGACGCGCGACCATGGTCGCCTTCACGCTTTCATCTTCACCTAACAGTAATTCAGCCCCTTCTTTTGGCGCTTTTGATGCCCTAACATGGGCTAATACGCGGTGTTCATCCAGCATACGCTCAATCAGAACTTCAATTTTACCACCGCTAACTTTGCGCCCAAATAACCGTGCAGGGATCACGCGAGTGTTATTGAACACTAGCAAGTCACCGTGCTCCAATTTTTCTAGAATATCGGTAAAAACACCATGCGTGAGCTGCCCTGAACCGCCATCGAGGCTTAATAAACGACAAGCACTACGTTCAGCCTGCGGATAGTGGGCAATCAGTTCTTCAGGTAATTCAAAAGTAAAATCAGAAACACGCATTGTATTGACATCAATCTAAAAAAACAGGCGACTAGTCTAGTGCCGCGCTGACTTTGGCGCAAGAAATAAGCGTAAAATAGTACAGAAAAACACCATTATTTAACAAATATTTTGTTAGCAAAAAATTCTGTACACTATTTGTCCATTCAAAGAATGAATTATTTCAATTTCAATAAACTTTCATGACAAATTTATTTCGACTTTTTTATTTTTTTCTCTCAGTACTGATACCCCATGAATTTCGAATTAGAGGAATTCTTTATTCCTCTGCCAAGTAATGTCCTGTGAGTTTCGAATTCAACATAATTACTGCTATAGTTTGAGCAATCAAAAAGCTAGCTAAGCTGCGCTGCATGTCCTATGGATTTCGAATCACAGGTAGGCAGCAAGTAAAGATATCCCGATGAGCATACATGAGTATGTGATTCGGGTGGCTTTACGAAGCTAACACCCCTGTGGTTTGAAAGACGACGGACATTTTAAAGTGAATTATTTAGCGCACCTCCACCTGGCCCACCTCGCTGACAGCTCCTTGCTCGGCAACATCATGGCTGACTACGTCCGCGGAAACCCTACGGGCCTTTATTCATCTGAAGTTGTCTCTGGTATCTTTATGCATCGAGCCGTCGACCGCATTACGGATACCCACCCTTTAGTCAAAGAAGCTAAGTTGTTGTTTCGTGATGAATATCGCCGTGTTGCGCCCATAACCTTGGATTTAGTCTGGGATCATTTTTTGTCGCTGCACTGGTCGACTATTGAGCCATCAATATCGCTAGCGGGCTTTGTACGTGACTGCCGAACAATAATTGAGCCACAACTTTGTTATACTCCTGAAAAATTTCAGGAGTTAAATGAATTCCTTTGGCCTCAGCAGTGGCTGATACGCTATGCGGATAAAAATTATATTGGTAAATCACTGAATGGTATGGCGAGAAGGCGCCCCAAGCTTGGAGCGCTAAGTGGTTCATTTAACGACTTTTTATTACAGTATGATGCGTTAGAAAATATTTTCTTTCAATTTTATCCAGAAATGATGGCTAATGCGCTGCAACATTTTTTTGTACAAAATGTCACAATTAACACAAAGGAATAAATTAAAGCTTGCACTTTAATGGAATAAAACTATCTTATTGATATTAATTTAATAAACCAGTATGATTGATAGCCAAAACCTATCACAATAATCGGTTTAAATGTCTTTATTATCAAAAGATATTTTTCTATTCTTTTGGCAGTCTATGTCCACACTATTTATCAGTGATTAAATAGACAGGACAAAAAACTTTAATTCAAACTCATAGGAGTAAATTATGGTTCTGGTAACACGTCAAGCCCCTGACTTTACTGCTGCAGCTGTTTTAGGTAATGGTGAAATCGTTGATAACTTCAACCTGAAAACCCACCTGAACGGCCGTCCAGCTGTGATCTTTTTCTGGCCAATGGACTTTACTTTCGTTTGTCCTTCAGAGCTGATCGCATTCGACCACCGCTACGAAGAATTCAAAAAACGTGGCGTAGAAGTTGTAGGTGTTTCTTTTGACTCTGAGTTTGTTCATAACGCATGGCGTAAAACACCAGTAGATAACGGCGGTATTGGTGAAGTTAAATACCCAATGGTTGCTGATATCAAACGCGAAATCATCAAAGCTTACGGTATTGAACACCCAGATGCAGGCGTTGCACTGCGTGGTTCTTTCCTCGTTGACAAAAACGGCGTTGTCCGTCACCAAGTCGTTAATGACCTGCCATTAGGCCGTAACATTGACGAAATGCTGCGTATGGTTGACGCGCTGCAATTCCACGAAGAGCACGGTGATGTTTGCCCAGCTCAGTGGGAAAAAGGCCAAGAAGGTATGAATGCTTCTCCAAAAGGCGTTGCTGACTACCTGACTAAAAACTCTGCAAAACTGTAATTCGTTACGCGAGTTTTAGAAAAGCGGGCATCAAGCCCGCTTTTTACTTTTTGTGAACCTAGTCTATCTTTTCTCTTCCTACTAGCAATTATTCCACTCAGTTAACAATTCTTAACTCAAATACTCAATGTTTTGTATTATTGTGTGCTATACATTAAAAGCACAAATAATTAACAAATTATTCATATTGAATATTTGTGCGATAGAACACCTCACCTAACCTTAACTGGGAGATACGAATGATAAAAACATCATTACGCCCTGCGGTTCTACTTCTTTCCTTACTTGTTTCCAGTCAACTATATGCCGCCTCCGAACCTGCGGTTGAAGCGAAAAAAGGCATGGTCGTTTCTTCCCAACATTTAGCATCACAAATTGGGGCTGATATTCTAAAATCAGGCGGTAATGCCATTGATGCAGCTGTTGCGGTAGGGTATGCACAAGCCGTGGTTAACCCTTGCTGCGGTAATATTGGCGGCGGCGGCTTTATGACTATTCACCTAGCCGATGGGAAAGACTTATTCATTAACTTTCGAGAAACTGCCCCTGCTGCCGCTAGCGCAGATATGTATTTAGATAAAGACGGTAAATTGATTAAAGATGCCAGCCTCTATGGCTATCTTGCGTCAGGTGTACCCGGTACCGTTAAAGGCCTAGACTATGCCTTAGAAAAATACGGGACAATGAGCCGCCAACAGGTGATGGCTCCTGCCATAAAATTAGCCAGAGAAGGCTTTACTCTAACCCGTGCAAATACCGATGTTCTCGACACCACGACAGAACGTTTTAAACAAGACCCTGAAGTGGCTCGTATCTTCTTAAAACCAGATGGCAGTGCCTTCCAACCAGGCGACTTATTAGTCCAAACCGATTTAGCTAACACACTAGAAAAAATTGCCAAAAATGGCCCATCTGCCTTTTATGAAGGAGAAATCCCCAAAATTGTTGAAGAAGCATCGAAAAAAAATGGTGGTATCTTAACAGCAAAAGATTTTGCGGATTTTACAATTACAGATACAGCGCCTGTCAGTTGTACCTATAGAGGGTATCAATTTATCTCTGCTCCACCACCTAGTTCAGGCGGGGTAACTATCTGCCAAACGCTTAATATTTTAGAAGGGTATGACCTCAAAGAAATGGGCTTTAACTCTGCAGACTATATTCATACTCTTACAGAAGCGATGCGCCATGCTTATATGGATAGAAACACCTTCCTTGGTGACCCTGAATTTGTCGATAATCCAACCGAAAAATTACTCAGTAAAGCTTATGCAGAAGAGTTACGCAAAGAAATCAAACCCAACCAAGCAACGCCATCAACCCAAGTTCAACCGGGAATAGGGCCACACGAAAAACCAGAGACAACACATTACTCTGTAGTAGATGAAAAAGGAAATGCGGTTTCAACGACTTATACGATTAATGGCCGATTCGGCTCTGTTGTTATCCCTCCGGGGACAGGGTTCTTCTTAAACGATGAAATGGATGATTTCACCACGAAAGTCGGCGAGAAGAATTTATATGGCTTAGTACAAGGGGAACGCAACTCTATTGCACCGGGTAAACGCCCATTATCATCCATGAGCCCGACTATCGTGACGAAAGATGGCAAGGTATTTTTAGTTCTCGGTTCACCGGGAGGCTCACGGATTATTTCAATTACGCTGCAAACCGCTTTAAATATTATCGACCATGGTATGCCACCGCAAGAAGCCGTTAATGCGCCACGTATTCATCACCAATGGCTCCCTGATGAGGTTTATTATGAGCAAAGAGGGGTTTCTAAAGACACCTTAGCGCTCCTCGATAAAATGGGTTACCAGATGGTTGAGCAAACGCCATGGGGAGCTGCCGAGTTGATTATGGTCGCGATCCCTGAAGGTGCTGGTGTTAGTGCCAAATCTTCGGGTAATGATTCCGCTGTTTCAGGAAAAGTACGCGAAGGCTTTATCTATGGCTCGAATGACGTAAGGCGCCCAGCAGGCAGTGCAGTTGGGGTTGATTAATCGCTGTCGAAGGATCCACCCCCTTCACTGATGGGGTTGGATTAAATATGAATGGCCCTCAACTCATTAATCAGGCTTGGTTTCTTTTCTAAAAGATACAACAATTTGAGGGCCATTCCTGATGGAAACCGACGTTGTTGTTCCCAGCTACGGACCAAATCAACACTAGAACCTATCGCTTCTGCAAACTCTTGTTGTTTCATACCAGAGTGTTTACGAATAGCTTTAACATCTGGTAGTTCGAAGCGATGAATATTTTCACTAGCAGGAACTAATTCACCTTTCTCGATAGCAACCATCTCTTCTAAGCTACTCACTAAATCGTCAAAAAGCTTTTTTCCCATACCATTATCCTTATTACATAACTCATTCAATTCTATATTTTAAATAATTCGAGCGGCAGTTAGGTGATAAAGGAAGATAGACGGAAAGCATAGATAAACTATGTGACTCGGCTATCTGAGCGTAATCAACACCGCTGCAACTTGAAAGATTACGAGTATATTTAACCATTAAGCAAGCTTTTGAATGATTGCTCGTAAAATCGCTTTTTCTTGTTCATTCAAATCTTCCTTTGCGTTCTTAGTATAAATCGTAAGCAAATACAACCTACCGCTCATGGTTCTGTTATAATAGATAACCCTAACACCACCACGTTTTCCTTTATTTAAGGCTCTCCAACGTATTTTTCTACATCCTCCAGAGCGGCTTATTACGTCACCATACTCATAGTTTTCTAATAAGAAGGCCTGAAATAATTGAAATTCATTATCTTCCATAATTAGTTTAGGTTGCTGACTAAAAATTCTAGTTTCAACAAACTCTAAATAATTCATTTGCACCTCCTTGCGCATTTCCTATCCAATCTACTAGTACTCCGTACTAACTTCAACAAAAAAATATCATTAGCCCCATTCAAAACGAGTTATGTACCGCTCTGGTTACACAAAAAAAGGCCGCTAACATTAGCGGCCCTTCGATTCAATAATTGAAATTACTATACTTGTTTATGCTGCGCAGCGGGTGCCACAAACTTATCGCATAAAATTGCCACGACCATCACAACAACAGTTGGTAATACCCAGACTAAATCTTGCTTATACAGTGGCATTGCAGTCATCCATTCAGGAATATAACCTTTCAGATGATCTGACGCTTTTACGGCGCCAATTAAACCGACCACAAAGCTGACTAACATTGTCGGCGCAATCACTATCGTTGGGTTTTTCCACCACTTCAAAGTAAAGCTTAATAAAATTAATACAATACAAGGTGGATAAATTGAAACTAGCACGGGTAATGAGAAGGCGATTAACTTACTCAAACCTAAGTTTGAGATCACCATGGAGAACACACCTAGGATCAATACCAGTTTACGGTAAGAAATCGGTACATACCGGCTGAAGAACTCTGCACAAGCACAAGTTAAGCCCACGGCAGTTACCATACAAGCAACAAATATTAATACCGCGAGGAAGAAGCTACCGTAATTACCAAAAGTATATTGGACATAGGTATGTAAAATGTCAGCGCCATCAGCAGGGTTTGGAATTAACGAACCACTATTCTCACCAAGCTTAAACAATGACAAATAGACCAGCGTCAATAATACCCCTGCAATTAACCCTGCCCACATAGTATAACGAGTTAATAATGAAGAGTTTTCGATACCCCTTGAACGCGCCGCATTAACAATAACGATACCAAATACCATCGCACCGAGGGTATCCATTGTCAGATAACCATTGATAAAGCCGTTCGAGAAAGCCATCTCACGATATTCTATTGTTGACGGAATCGGGTCACCCGCAGGCCACATGACAGCCGCAATACCCAAAATAGCCAAAGCTAGCATTTTTACAGGCGCTAAAATGTGCCCAACGCTATCGAGCAGTTTTCCTGGGTATAATGAAATACCAATAACTAGAACGAAGTAAACCACGCTGTAGATCAGTAATAGCATATCGGACTCACCACCGAATAATGGTGCGATACCGACTTTATAAGATACAGTTGCCGTTCTTGGCGTTGCGAATAGAGGCCCTACCGACAAATAAGCAACAACCGCCAATAGTAGCCCTGCAGTTTTGCCGACAGGCGTACTGAGCGCTTCAATACCCCCACCCACTTTAGCCAGCGCAATAACCGTCAAAACAGGTAAACCCACACCAGTAACCAAAAACCCTAGTGCCGCAGTCCAAACTTGTTCCCCTGCCTGCAAACCAACCATAGGGGGAAAGATAATGTTTCCTGCCCCGACGAATAACGCAAAAGTCATAAAGCCTAATGCGATGATATCTCTTGATGATAAACGATGAGCCATATTATGTTATTTTTAAGTGACAAAATAGAAAATTATGGGTTTACACTTAGCAACCCTTTGAAATATATATAGCGAGATAGAATTCTGATAAACATACTGTTAACAATATAAAAAAGTATATTTGCTTGTATCACACGAAATGAAAAGTCAAAAAACAGAAAAATTCGCCAATAACTGACAACAAGTAGAACTTTTATAGGGCAAAAAGGCAATAGCAAACCTAAAAACAAGAATAAATAACTAAACTAATTTTCAGAACTAGTGATTACTTTCAGTAAAATCCCAATACTCGTTATATGCTTTGTTCGAAAAATGAACAACTCATCTTTTTCTAGTGATTATAATTGATTATTTAACAGAATATATAATTAACGTGACGACAATTATCAGCATTAAATATATGAATATTGAATTGAATACCTATATGAACTGGTGAATAGAAATAATCCACTTTATTAATATTTTGATCATATTAATAAAGTGGAATTATTTACCCATTTTTAAGTTTTTTATCATCAACAATTAGTACTGTTGGTAACGTAAATGAAAACTCACTCCCTTTGCCTAACTGGCTCGTCACCACCAACTGACTACTATGATGTTGTAATGCATGTTTAACAATAGCTAACCCAAGGCCAGTACCTCCACCGCCTTGGCGGGAACGTGCTTTATCTACTCGATAAAAACGTTCGGTTAAACGAGGGATATGCTCTGCGGGTATCCCTTGCCCGTTATCTCTCACACTAAAACGCGCCCCTTGCCCGCTTCTCTGCCAATCAACCCAAATTTTGGTGCCTTCAGGCGTATGGCTGATCGCGTTATAGACTAAGTTCGCCACTGCACTACGTAATTGCTCTTCATTACCATGAACACGCAATTTTTCATCAACTTGAAATTCAAATTGATGACGCCCTTGGCTTAAACTAAGCGCTTCTTGCTCAATCATTTTGAGAATGACAGGGATATTCACTTGCTCATCAAGGTTAATTTGAGGGGCAATTTCGATGCGTGATAGCTGCAAAAGCTGCTTAACTAAGTTATCCATGCGGTGCGTTTGCTCTTGCATAACATGCAGTGCTTTTTTATTGACCGCAGTCACGTTTTCTTGGTCATCCATAACCTCTAGGTAACCTTGAATGACAGTGAGGGGAGTCCGTAATTCATGGCTCACATTCGCAAAAAAGTCCCTACGCGCCTTTTCCAAACGACGTTTTTCTGTCACATCTCGCGCAACCATCAATAACTGCCCTTCGGTATATGGCAAGATACGAAACTCAACGATTTCACCACTATTGAGCTCGATAGTCAGCGCTTGGTCATAACGTTTGATGGTGAAGTAACGGCTAAAATCAGGATAACGTAATAAATTAAAAATATGTTGACCATTATCTTCAGGCCAACGAAAGCCGAGTAAAGCCTGCGCATGGCGATTACACCAGAAGATATTCCCTTCGGTTGTCATCATTACCACTGCATCAGGTAGTGATTCTGCACCACTACGAAACCGTTTAATTAACTGGCCTAATTCACGGCGGCGTTTTCGATTACGTTGCTGCATCTGGTAGATACCATAAAAAATGGGTTCCCACCCACCTCGCCCTTCAGGGGGCAACATACTTTTATCTAGCCATAACCAGTAAGAAAGCTTGAGCAGGTTATACCCATGCCATATCAGTGCAGCAAGTAGCGATATCACTAATAGCCACGCTAGGTGGCCAATAAAAACCGATAAAATAAGGGCGGGTAAGATAAATAAAAACAGCCCCCA
Source organism: Providencia sp. PROV182 (assembly GCF_028480325.1). Taxonomy (NCBI): domain Bacteria; kingdom Pseudomonadati; phylum Pseudomonadota; class Gammaproteobacteria; order Enterobacterales; family Morganellaceae; genus Providencia; species Providencia sp. PROV182. The sequence continues at coordinate 251,456 of NZ_JAMPOL010000011.1, forward strand.
AATCAGCTGCTTAATCGATAAACGTTCAAGCACGCATGCCTCTCCCTTTGTGGGTTTTAATAACGGATAGAAAAACGATAACCTGTACCACGTACAGTTTGTACCATTTTATCATGACCTTCCGTCTCTAGTGCCTTTCTTAACCGCCGAATATGCACGTCAACGGTTCTATCCTCAACATACACATTGGCTCCCCAGACATAATTTAGTAGCTGTTCTCTACTATATACGCGTTCAGGGTGAGTCATGAAGAAATGTAGTAATTTATATTCAGTTGGCCCCATATCAATAGGGATGTCATTGCTGGTCACACGATGAGAGGTAGGGTCTAATGTTAACCCATTCATTTCAATAATATCTTCCGTCGCCATTGGTGAAATACGACGTAAAATTGCCTTTACCCGAGCAATTAATTCCTTCGGTGAAAATGGCTTGATAAGATAGTCATCCGCGCCAACTTCCAAACCTTTTACGCGGTCTTCTTCTTCTCCTCGTGCAGTTAACATCATGACAGGAACGTCACGTGTTGCGCTATCACGCTTCATATGCTTAATTACTTGAATACCGGAGCCCCCTGGGATCATCCAATCCAGTAGGACGAGGTCGGGTAGCGGGTCAACGAGTTGTGCAATCGCACTGTCATAATCATCAGCTTCAATAGGCTGAAAACCATTCTGTTCTAATACAAAACAAACCATTTCTCGGATGGGCGCTTCATCTTCAACAACTAGAATGCGTCTTGCCATGATTGTTCCTGTAAAATTAAGAAGACATTTAAAATGTGAAAGCATTATGCGTCACTTTTATGACAGAATTATGAATATCAATGGGTAAAACGCATATTAATCTTTATTTTAACGGTTAAATGTCATTTAAGTGAAATATTTCCGCAACATGGTAATAAAGTCACAAACACCCCTCACCCATTATATGGATCAGGTATACTCTCATTATCGAACGTTCATGCTCATTATTGATGATAGGAATTGATAACTCATGCGCATTATTCATACCTCAGACTGGCACCTTGGTCAGTATTTTTTTACCAAAAGCCGTGCGCCTGAGCACCAACATTTCTTAAATTGGCTAGTTGAGCAAGTAGAACTACACCATGTTGATGCCGTCATCGTTGCAGGTGATATATTTGATACAGGTTCACCACCGAGCTATGCACGTGAGCTGTACAACAAATTTATTGTCGACTTACAAAAAACAGGTTGCCAACTGGTTATTTTAAGCGGTAATCACGACTCTGTTTCTGTACTCAATGAGTCAAGCGCTCTACTTCGTTACTTGAATACACAAGTCATTACATCTGGAAGTGAGCCGCATGTTATTACATTAGTGAATAAACAAGCGCAACCTATCGGCTTAGTTTGTGCCATTCCTTTTTTACGTCCTCGGGATATTCAACTGAGTATCGCAGGGCAAGATATTGAAGAGAAACAACGCTCACTACAAAGCGCTATTCATGAACATTACCAAGCCAGCTACCAACTCGCACTAGAACAACGAGCCACTTTAGGGTTGGATATTCCAATTATTGCAACTGGCCATTTAACCGTTGTCGGCGCAGCCTTAACTGACTCTGTGAGAGACATTTATATTGGTACGTTAGATGCGTTTCCTTCTGGGGCCTTTCCCCCTGCTGACTATATTGCCCTTGGCCATATTCATCGCCCCCAAGTGATTGGAGGACAAGAAAATATTCGCTACTGCGGTTCACCTATTGCATTAAGTTTTGACGAAACAGCGCAACAAAAAAGTGTCTGCCTTATTGAATTCACTGGAAGTAAATTAACTCAAATTACCCCCTTGGAAATCCCCATTATTCAGCCATTACAAAGTATTAAAGGTTCCTTAAGCCAAATAGAACAGCAATTAGATATATGGAAAGATTACCAAGGTGATAAACCAGTTTGGCTTGACATTGAAGTCGCTTCACAAGATTACCTCGCCGATATCCAACAACGTATTGAAGCATTGACACAAGAGCTCCCTGTCGACGTCGTGATACTACGCCGTGCACGCAAGCAAATACAGGGACAAAACCAAACCTTGACCAATGAAACATTAAGTGAACTCACCGTAGAAGACGTTTTTTTACGTCGCCTTGCCCAAGAGTCATTAGAAGATCCTGAGCGTGAACAGCGCCTAGTGCAGCTATTTCAACAATCTTATGATGCATTACAAATGAGCAAGGAAAGTTAATATGAAGATTTTAAGTTTACGTTTAAAAAATATTAACTCCCTTAGAGGTGAATGGAAAATTGATTTCACTGAAGAGCCATTTGCTAGCAATGGGCTATTTGCCATTACAGGTGCCACAGGTGCAGGAAAAACCACTTTATTGGATGCAATTTGCCTCGCGCTTTATCACCGAACACCGCGTTTAAAAACCATTTCTAACGCACAAAATGAACTGATGACTCGCCACACTGGGGAATGCCTTGCGGAGGTGGAGTTTGAGGTCAAAGGCAAAGCTTATCGTGCCTTTTGGAGCCAAAGACGAGCAGGAGGAAAACCTGACGGCAATTTACAACAGCCTAAGGCGGAACTTGCAACGGTTACTGATGGGAAAATATTGACCGTAAAAATTACAGAGATAAAGGAATTAGTAGCGCAAATAACTGGGCTTGATTATGAGCGTTTTACCAAATCAATTTTACTTTCTCAAGGTGATTTCGCTGCGTTTTTAAATGCTTCAGAGAAAGAACGCGCTGATTTACTTGAAGAAATTACAGGCACTGAAATTTATAGCCAAATTTCAATTTATGTTTTTAATCAACACAAGCAAGCCAAAATTGACTTAGATTTGCTAAAAGCGAAAGCACAAAGCATTAATTTACTCACTGAAGCAGAGCATCAAGAGTTATTGGCACAACAAAGCCATTTACTTGAACAAGAGACTCAAACCAAGCAACAGCGGGCTCGCCACCAACAAGGGGTTAATTGGTGGCAACAATATCACCAACTCACCCAGCGCATGCAATCACTTGATGATGAGCTTAAAAAAAACGAGCTTGAGTTCCAAGCTGCTCAGCCTCAGTTGAAACGGTTGGCGGACAGCGCTCCGGCAGAATCCCTTCGTCCGTTGTGGCAGGAAGTTGAACGCCAGCAACTACAACTCACTGAATACACGAATAAACAACAACGTTTGCAACTTAGCTTGCAAACTCAGCAAGCTGAACGTGCCCCACTGCAAGAGAAGTTGTTGAAATCACAATCCGAGTATCAACAACACCTTGATTTTGCCAAACAACAACATCAATTGATTGATGAAACTGTCAGGCCTCTGGATAACCAAATTGCACAATTGAAACAGCAACAGTCTGAAATTACGCAGCAAATTGAACAACAACACACAACTCTTCAGCAAAAACAACACTTAGTTAATGAGACACAGAGTCAGATCCAAAATGCTCACATTGAGTTAAAGAAACACAACCTATTCCTAGAAGCGCACCCAAAAGACGCTGAACTGAGTTCCCAAATAGGTAGTTGGCAACAACAAGGTCATTTTATTTTCGAATTAGCCGACAAACTGGCAAGTTTACACAATAAACAACAAATACTTTCAAATGGCGTCGCACAGTTACAGCGGCAACAACAGCTGCAAACTGAAAAATTAGCCCAAAAACGTCTCGAGTTAGAACGCAGCACCGACGCATTCAAAAAACAAGAAGAAACCTACAAACAAAATCAAGAAAAACATAATGTTAACACCATCAACCAACACATTGAACAGCTACAAGCTCGATTACAGCATGCCAAGTTATTACCCCTAATATTATCTCAATGCCTTAATACTCAAACACAAAAACAGAAAGAAATTCAAAAAGATGCTGAATTAGCACAAAGTATCACTGCAACGCAAAAAGAGTTGAGCATTGCCCTGACACGTATTAATGAGTTAGCCCCACGCGTCAAACTAACCAATGATAAATTACAATTAGAACAAAAAATTGTCAGCCTAGAGCATGAGCGCCAGCAACTCATAGCAGGTAACCCCTGCCCATTATGTGGTGCAACAGAGCACCCTGCAGTTAACGATTATCAATCAATCCATCTCAGTGAAACGCAGCAACAACTCATTGAACTAACAGATAAACTCGACCAATTAAAACAGCAACAAGCTCAGTTAGAATCACAACTTCACACACAAAAACAACGTCAGAACGAAAACTTACAGCAACAACAGCAAACCAATGAACAATTCGATGCTTTTAACCAACAGTGGCAAAAGACATGTGAGCAAGCACTCACTCCTGAGTTAGCCCAAAATGAGCAAGCCGTCACCCTCTTAGTTAATCAATTAACGGATCAATTAGCTACGCAACAGAGAATAGTGGCGGATATGGCGGCTCTAGAACGTGAATATCAGCAAGCCAAACATCATTTACATGAACAACAAGCTAGCTTTACACAGCTGCAATCAGAACTGTTATTAGTCGAAGAGCGTTTAAAAAACCAAACGCAACAACTTGATGAGCTCCAAAAAGAACATAATCAGCTCCAACAGCGTAAACAGATACAAATAGAGCAATGGCAATCCACCCTAGATCCATTTAACTTAAGCGCGCCAGATAAAGATAAGTTTGATGAATGGTTTCGCGAAGTTACTCAGCGAAGTGAGCGCTTTAATAACCAAAAAATGGCGGCGCAAACACTTAGCCAACAAATTGAAGTCAATAATGCCACATTAAAAGTTGAGTCAGCACAACTCCGTATTCTCACTCAACAAATTGAACAAGAAGAAAATCGACTTAAACAAATTGAGTTAGGTTTAGAGCAAAAAATAGCGCAACGGAAAACACTGCTTTCTGGTTTAGCTATCAGCCAATTCATTCAGAAATTGAATGATAAACAAACCATGCTTTTCCAAACTCAGGAACAATTAAGTAAACAACTCAATGAGATTGATAAAGCCATCGCCTCAATGAATGGAAGCTATCAAGAGCTCATTGACGCCAGTGAAAAAACAAAACTGGCACAAAAACAAGCCAATACCCTGTTCTCTCAATCACTTACAGATAGCCCATTTAGCCATCAACAAGCCTTTCTTGATGCGTTAATAAGCCACGAAGAAAAGCAACAATTAGAAGAGCTAAAACAGCGCATAAGCCAAGCCCGCATACAGTGTGAAACACGTTATAAAGAGGGGCTACAGGCGATTGAAGCACTGAATCAACAGCGTATTGCTGATTTTTCGGCGCTTACTGAAACGCAATTACAAACAGTAGTCACTCAACTTGATGAAGAAATTAAGCAAATAAACCAAAAGCAAGGCCAGATAATTAACCAACTCAGTGCAGATAAGCAACTGCGCCATCAGCAACAAGATTTACTGCAAGAAATAGAGAAAAGCCAATTAAGTTATGACGATTGGAGCTATCTCAGTTTACTTATCGGCTCCGCTGAAGGGGATAAATTCCGACGTTATGCACAAGGCCTAACTTTGGATTGTTTAGTTTCTTTAGCCAATCAACAACTTGAAAAACTTCATGGCCGTTATTTATTACAGCGTAGCCACCAAGCAAACCTTGAGTTACAAGTTATTGATGGCTGGCAAGCAGATAGCATTAGAGGCATTAAAACGCTTTCTGGCGGGGAAAGCTTTTTAGTGAGTTTAGCATTGGCCCTAGCGCTATCCGATATGGTGAGTCACCGTACACAATTGGAATCGCTCTTTTTAGACGAAGGTTTTGGGACTTTAGATGCAGAAACGTTAGATATTGCCCTAGATGCATTAGAAAGTTTGAATGCATCCGGCAAAACTATTGGCGTAATTAGCCATGTGGAAGCAATGAAAGAGCGCATCCCCGTACAAATTGCAGTGAAAAAAGGCAATGGACTTGGTTTTAGCGAACTTCCCGCACAATACCGCATCAGTTAACGCAATTTTGTGATTATTCAGGGTGGGAAAGCCCCACCCTGATGATTAAATCGCCTCTAATGCTAGTTCCAATGCATATTTAAGGTCATTCACATTTTCAATACCAATTGATAAGCGCACTAAATTATCACTAATACCAATATGTTCCCGGACCTTTTGAGCAACACCTGAATGGGTTGTGGACGCCGGATGGCTGGCGAGCGACTCAGTCCCTCCTAGGCTAACTGCTAATTTAAAGATAGCTAAGTTGTCTAGAAAACGAAATGCATCCGCTTCATTACTCCCCACATTGATAGAGAAGGTTGAGCCTGCACCAGTGCATTGTTTTTGATAAACTTGATGTTCCACACTCCCTTCCGGAAAAAAAGCAGGAAAATGCACTTTGCTGACTTTAGGGTGCTGATGGAGATATTCAGCCAATAATTTTGCACTCTCATTTGCCCTTTCCATACGTAACTGTAATGTTTCTAATGACCGCCCTAACATCCAGCTAGAATGGGGGTCAAGCTGTGTACCGATGGCATTACGTTGCGCCTTCACTTTCTTGACTAACTCCTGACTTCCAACCACAGCACCCGCAACTAGGTCTGAATGCCCTCCCACATATTTAGTTAGTGAGTACACACTTAAATCTGCGCCTAATGACAACGGCTTTTGAAATACAGGCCCTAGCAACGTATTATCGCAAATGACTAATGGAATTTGCCCATTTTGGTTCGTCGATATCTGCTTTGCCACTTGGCTAATTAATTCAATATCAACAAGTGTATTCAATGGATTAGACGGCGTTTCAATATAGATAGCCGCGACTTTTTTACCTTTTTCGATACGTTTAGCAACGTCTAAAATAGATTCTTGCTCATAACCATTTTGAAAAGGAACCGAAGTTATTCCAAAACGGGCTAACGTGTTTAAAAATAAGGTTTCAGTTCCACCATAAAGTGGCTGAGAATGGAGTAACACATCACCCGGTTGCAATACTGCCATTAAGCACGTTGTAATTGCCGACATACCAGAAGAAAATAGCGCTGCGCTTTCTGCCCCCTCATACAGGGCGAGTCTGTCTTCGACAATCTCACTATTTGGGTGGTTAAAACGTGAATACACCAATCCTTGTTTATGGTTTTCGCTCGTTTGTGTGCGCCCACTAACTAAGTTAAAAAAATCTTTCCCTTCCTGAGCGGTTTTAAATACAAATGTGGATGTCAGAAAAACAGGTGGCTTAATTGACCCTTCTGAAAGCTTAGGGTCATAGCCATAACTCATCATTAAGGTTTCTGGAGATAATTCTTTACCTTGTAAGTCCTTTTTATAGCTCTGTTCTGACATTTTTAGCTCCAATATGGTTTATCATCATATCTCTAACGACTCGACTGCTCAGATAATATTATTATTACTTATTATTTGCTCATATTCCTTAGGATAAAAGCGACGTGTGACCGTTAAATGGGAGCGCAAGCGCCCTTTAATGACATTTTTTCCGAGGTTGGTAAATAATGGATTCAATGGATCGCTATCAGGCCCTAACGCTTGTTGCGCTAAATAATGGGGTAAATTTAATAATGGGACTTCTTCTGCAAAAATATTTGGCGTAATAAAATAAGCAATAGAATAACGAGAATGACTATTTTTACGCCTAACAACTTGATGAACATTCGCACGTAAATAGCCATTAGTGGCTAATTCAAATACTTCTCCAATATTTACCACAAATGCATTTTCCAAAGGTTCAACATCTATCCAGCCTACATCTGTTTCAACTTGTAGGCCTCCACTATTGTCCTGCCATAATAAGGTTAAGATCCCCGCATCTTTATGTGCGCCAACGCCTTGCTCTCCTTCATTATTATTTTCTCTTGCCGGGTAATGAATAAGTTTTAATAAATGTTGTGCCGGCTCGGCAATAATTTTATCAAAACTATTTTCAGGTAATTCTAGTGCAACTAAAAACGCTTTAATTAATTTTACTGCAATGGTTCGCATTTCACTTTGCCACGCAAGTGCCTGAGATTTAAGTTCAGGTAAAGATTGCGGCCATTGGTTTGGCCCGTGTAAATTAAACCAGATAGGGTCATCTTGATTAAGTTGCAATGCAGGTAACTCTTCACCAATATCAATCTGTTCACGGTAATCCGGCTGGCTACGAGTGCTCTCTTCCGTGGATGCTGTATACCCACGAAAATGCTTTGAGTGCTCCATCGAAATGCTTTCTTTTTCGCTTTGAGGTAAGGCAAAAAATTGTTTAGTTGTGGCTAATAGTTGCTCACGTGTACCAACAGGAATATTGTGCCCAACGAGATAAAAAAAACCAATTTCTCTAGCAATAAACCGTAATTTTTTGTAGAAATTCTCTCGTGTTTCAGGGTTTTCGAGTTCTTGTAAATCAATAATGGGTAATTGTGTTATAGACATATTAATCGACCTTCTAAAATATTTATTTAAATAATGAATAAAATTCAAGATATATTTATCACTCGATTAAATACCACATCTGATATTACTAAAAATAATTTAAAACTATATCGATATAACTTTTTGTAACAGTTCACATCTTATATAACTGAAAATAAGAAATACGAAAAAAATATTATTTATAAAGCGTTATTTTTATTTGGTTAGATACCGAGAACAAAACCAATTAGAGATCATCAAATGAAAAAACTACCTGCAGTGTTATTGTCCTTGTCGTTATCAGCCTTAGTGGCTTGCTCCCAAGAAGAAGACACCAATGAAATTACAGCACCACAAAAAGTAACTTCACAAAAAATTATTATTGGCAGCCACGGTAGTGATGCGGATATATGGAAATTTATTGCCCAATCACCGGAAGCTAAACAAGCCAACCTCGATATTGATGTCAAAATTATTGACGATGGAATAACACTCAACGTCGCTACCATTGACGGAGATGTTGATGTTAATGCATTTCAATCTTGGGGGTTTTTAAAAGATTTTAATAAAAATCATAATAACCAATTAACGGCGATCTCAACCACCTACTTTGAGCCAATGGGCATATATTCGGTAAAACATAAAAAATTAGCTGATTTACCTAAGCAATCTATCGTTGCCATTCCCAATGATGCCGCCAACCATATACGTGCACTTAAATTACTTGAAAAGTCGGGGTTAATTGCATTAAAACCTAATTTTAACCAAGCCACAGGGTCTACTAATGATATTGTCTCGAACCCTAAGGACTTAGTTTTTAGGCAAATAAAATATGCTCATGGCCCAAGAGCATTGCCTGATGTTGATATTGCAGTCATAGGTAATACCGCTGCACAAGAAGGCGGGTTAAACGTTTTAACTGACTCGTTATTTAGGGAAGAGAATGATGAGACTATTATTAATAATATCAATTTATTAGTTGTTAAAACAGATAACAAGGATAACCCTAAATTTGCCAAATTAGCAGAACTGTACCACACTGAAGCGGTAAGAAAGTACATCATTGATAATTTTGGTGGAACTAAAATCGAAATAACCAAAAATGTTAGTGAACTCAATTAAGTAAAACTAGTTATCATTCTTGCCTAGCAGGATTACGCCTCTTGCTAGGCTCTTTAATGCCCCATCTATTCTCTCTTTTTCTATGCTCAATTATTTTATATGTATATTATTCATTTGTGCCTATTAATGTCATCTCTCATCATAAAATCACACCAGAAACATATTTAATATATTGATTTTAAACAAATTAAAAGCAAAACTTAACTTAGTGCAAAAATTTGAACCTTATCGTTAAATTTTTTTTCTATGATTTTTCATTCGCCAAGTTATAGTAATAACCATTGAAACACACTACGGCTTCTAAGATTTATTCAATAAAATGCCGTGCGCTAATGAAAAGCTAGGAGACTAAAATGTCTAACGCATTTATCGAAATGATTAAAAATCGTCGTACTATTTATAACCTCGGCGATGCTTTACCAGTATCAGAAGAACACGTCACGAAACTAATTAAAGAAGCAGTTAAACATTCACCATCATCATTTAACTCGCAAACGTCTCGTGTGGTAATTTTATTTGGTGCTGAACACAAAAAATTGTGGAATATGACTAAAGAAGCACTGCGTAAAATTGTTCCTGAGCAAGCCTTCGCTTCAACAGAACAAAAAATTGATAGCTTTGCTGCAGGGGCTGGTTCTATTCTGTTTTTTGAAGACGAAAACATCGTAAAAGGTTTACAAGAACAATTCCCTTTATATGCGGATAATTTCCCAATTTGGTCTGAACAAGCCAGTGGTATCGCACAATTTGCAGTCTGGACAGCATTATCACAAGAAAATATCGGTGCATCTTTGCAACATTACAATCCACTGATTGATAATGACGTTCAAACAACATGGAATGTACCAGCTAACTGGATATTACGCGCTCAAATGGTATTTGGTTCGATTAATGCACCCGCTGGTGATAAAGACTTTATGGACGACGATGTTCGTTTCAAAGTTTTCAAATAAACTAGAATACTAAGAATTTAAATAATCCTCTCGTAATATATTTACGAGAGGATTTTATTTATTTGATATAATCAAGGTGAATAATTCAATGTCATCACCAATGATGATCATAGTTTTAACTTATAACTTATTCTAAATTAATCCGCACCCTCAATAAAACATATTTATTCAAAATAGTTTATCGAAATAAAAAGAAATATTTACAATTATACTATTATTATTACACTCGTGTTACCGTCTGACTATTAATTGAACATGCGAAATTTGACAACTACATAAGTTGATATTTATCAATTCATTAGCCAATCACCCTACTAAACTCTAAGTATATTTTCATTTTTAGTTTTGCATTATAGATATTTGAACTACACTAAAAGTGAGAGCACAAAAACACGTTCCATCGTGTAAGTGTTATTAAGGGGGGGTGGACTATGAAAGGTTTATCTTTACTAACATCTGTTGTTGCTATAATCATTTCAAGTTGTTCTTTCACCTATGCAAGTAATAATTCATCAGGAGGTACAATTACATTTACAGGTTATATCTATGAGCCACAATGTTCAGTTAAGGTTGAACATAAAGAGCGAGTGAATATTACGTGTTACCGAAAAGGTAAAGATGTTTCAATAACTGGTTCTTTAAAAAATGGCCAAAAGGTAGAATCTGAATATGTGAAAGTTGAGTATGATAAACACACTAAATTACCTATGTTAAATGTCTTTTATGAGTAGCTCCATAATGTTTACCTTAATCATAACTGCTCGGAATATTTAATGTAAAAATTGTCTTAATATTCCGAGCACTATTTTCCCCTCTAAAAAGTACCTCTTAAACACATTATTTAGCCACTAAAAAGCCCACCCGTAGGTAGGCTTGAATGATATCAATGTGTTCAGATTACTTCTCGGTTAAATCTATTTGATAAATAGCGAAACCAATATCATCAGTACCGACTTGTTTCATCGGATACTGCGCATTCTCTTTGATGAATTTTGCTGCTTTTTCACTTGGTGCAGTTTCAAAGCGAATATCCAGTTTTTTGTCTGTTTTAATTGGAGTGAATGACCAATTATTAGCCGCTTTAGTCGCAATTTGTCCTTTATCTTTAGACTCTTTAGCAATATAAGCCGCTAAAATAGAACGGTTTTCATCCGGTGATGCAAATGCAACATTATTATCACCTGTTCCAGCAAATTTACCGCCGTAGCCACGGTAGTTATTCGTTGCCACTAAGAAAGTTGCTTTTGGATCAATCGGTTTACCTTGGTAGGTTACGTTTTTGATTCGGTTAGCATCTTTGTTGACTGTTTGGCAATCAACATCGTATTTCGCTGGCTGAGTCAGGTCGATTTGGTAATTTACACCACTAATTGTATCGAAATTATAAGTTCTGAAACCATTCCAATTCAATAAGCTTTGTGGTGCTGTTGATTGTGGGTTGATTTGATTGAACATCCCGGCTGAACATTCTAACCACTCGACGACATCCGCACCTGTGGCTTTAACTACAACTAATGTATTTGGATATAAATATAAGTCAGCAGCATTACGGAAAGTTAAATCACCTTTTTCGACTTCAATAAATTCAGTCGGTGAATTTTTACGTCCACCCGCTTTAAATGGCGCTGCGGCTGCAAGAACTGGTAAATCTGCGAGGTCAGGGTCACCTTGAATAAAGTTTTTGGTGTAATCGATTTGAGCATCATTCACGATTTGTACAGTTGGGTCGCTTTGAACCAATGCTAAGTAGCTGTACATATTTTCGGATGCTTTACCGATATGTTTTCCGACAAACTTACGAGTATCTTGGTGTTCTTGTTCAATAATTTTTGCTAGGTCGCCATCACGCTCAACCAAGGCTTTCTTATTTGGTTTATCATAGACAGGGCGTGCATGAGCTGTTGCATCAACCACTTTCCACGCGCCATCATCATTATTGACCACTAAATCAACCACACCTAAATGATCACCCCACTGTCCTGGCATAACCGCAGGTACACCATTAACTGTTCCCTTTGCAATATCAACACCTTTGATATCGCTGAAATCTTTGCTAGGGAACACGCCGTGTGAGTGGCCAAACATGATAGCGTCGATACCTGGGACTTCACTGAGGTAATAAACTGAGTTTTCAGCCATTGCTTTATATGGCTCTTGAGAAAAACCAGAGTGAGGAATAGCAACAACTAAATCCGCACCTTCTTTTTTCATTTGTGGTACAAATTTTTTCGCAGTTTCAGTAATGTCATTAACTAAAACTTTGCCTTCTAAATTTGGTTTATCCCAAATAAGAATTTGTGGGGGAACAAAACCAATGTAACCAATCTTGATAGTGTGCGTTTTACCGTCTCTATCTTTAACCGGTGTATCTACAATAATGTATGGGTTAAAGTAGTTTTTACCCGTTTTCGCATCAATAATATTAGCGTTAATGTATGGGAATTTTGCGCCATCAATAGCTTTATGTAAGAATTCTAATCCAAAGTTAAACTCATGGTTACCGAAGTTACCTACGGTGTACCCCATAGTATTTAAAAGTTTATGTGCAGGGTGAGATTCACCGTCTTTTAAACCTTCACCTACTATATAGTCTGCTAATGGGCTACCTTGGATTAAATCTCCGTTGTCCACTAATACTGAGTTTGTCGCTTCTTGTTTAGCGGCTTTAATTAATGTCGCGGTACGAACGTAACCAAATTGCTCTGTCGGCTTGTCTCTATAATAGTCAAAATCAATGAGGTTGCTGTGAACATCCGATGTTTCCATTACGCGTAAATCAACTGTTGCTGCGTTCGCATTAAATGCGACTAACATAGCAAGTGTTGAAAGTTTTAATACTTTATTCATGTAATCCCCTTAGTTGCCATTATTGAGAGAAAATTGCCTCTCAAATCTGAGTACCTATCCTGTAAAATTGAACAAATAAACAACAAAGTTAGCGTTAAAATTTTACACTATGTGCATGACGTCAATTTTTAATGATAATACACTGCAAACAGTAACCATTTTTTGTGACTAAATCACGGTTTTCATCTTTTTATTGGGCTTGATTTTTATATAGCTCACAAAAATGAATTAATGATGACAAATTCACCTTAATTAACTCAACTTATTCCATTGAGGAATTGTGAATATTTTTCGTAGGAAAAAAGAACTGTGATTTATATCACTGAGAATTAAAGACGCTTATTTAACTTAAATCTCTGTGCTTTATTTAGCCAAGAAAGCACCTTTATTTTTACTTATCCTTTTTATTCTATAAATATATCCATCAAATTATTTTCAATTAATCTAAATTTAATTTAAGAAATAAAAGATGATTATTTAATCATTAGTTTTATACATATTTTTCATTTGATTAGAAATTAAGTATTTTTCCTAAAGAACTTTCATTTGATTAGAAACCAAGTATTTTTTCTAAATAATTCGAGTTGAGGCAAGGCGGCAAAAGAGGGTATCTCGGGGAGCATACATAAGTATGTGACCCGAGTAGCCGAATGAAGCCAACACCGCGACAACGTAAATTAGGACGAAAACAACCAAGCAGCTCCGCGAACCCCACTCGAATCGCCATGCACCGCCTTACGAATCGGTGTATCACACTCCCTACCAAACACCCACTGACGAATACGCTTTGGTAGCTCTTCATAGAGGCAATCAACATTACTCATTCCGCCCCCTAGCACTATCACATCTGGGTCTAACATATTAATGGCTTGTCCGAGGGCTTTTGCAAGGCGATTAAGGTAATTTTCCAGTGCAATGGTGGCATGCTTATCACCTGTTTGAGCTAATGCAACAATTTCCATCCCCGTTTTTTGGCTTCCTGACATTTTTGCATAATCCGCCATAAACCCTGTACCTGAAACAAACAATTCGGTGCAGCCCGTCAGCCCGCAATAACAGCTTTCTGATACTAGAAACTGCCTATCTTGCTCATCTTGCCATGGTAAAGGGTTATGCCCCCATTCCCCTGCAACGCCATTTCCCCCTGAATGCACTTGCCCATTTATCGCAATTCCTGCACCACAACCGGTTCCGATAATAACAGCAAACACGACCTTCTCACCCGCTCCTGCACCATCAACCGCTTCTGAAACAGCTAGGCAATTAGCGTCATTCGCCATTTTTACTTCACGGTTTAATAGATGACTTAAATCGGCATCAAACTGTTTACCATTAAGCCATGTGGAATTGGCATTTTTAACTTTACCAGTCACAGGAGACAAAGTTCCAGGGATCCCTACACCAACACTACCTGACAACCCAGTCGCCGTTTCTGCATCTGCCACTAAACTTGCTATCGCTTTAAGTGTCGCGTCATAATCACCACGAGGTGTTGGAATACGTTTACGAAACAAAGTATTGCCACTGTCATCTAATGCAATAACTTCAATTTTGGTTCCACCAAGGTCAATACCTATTCTCATTATGATGTTCTCTACTATTTAAAGTTTTTATGTCAGGGCTTCTATAGCTATCATGGCTTGCTTTGAGGGGTATTATCAATAGTTAACTAATGAAATGATAGCAGCCCTCAACGACAGCGCATTTTTTTTCGCTTAATAACAGACAATTCGCTATCATAGCCCCCTGCTCTAACTGGCTATTTATTAACAAAGGTAGGTTTTTCATGTGGTTCAAGAATATATTGGTCTATCGCCTGAATCGGGATTTGGCACTCTCCGCAGATGATTTAGAGAAACAGCTTGCCGCCCTCGCCTATCACCCTTGTGGTAGCCAAGATATGATGCAAACTGGCTGGGTTTCCCCTATGAATGGTGGTGATGCATTGACACATGCAGCGGGTAACCAAATTCTTATCTGTGCTAAAAAAGAAGAAAAAATGCTGCCATCTCCTGTAATTAAGCAAGAATTGCAGGATAAAATCGAAAAATTGGAAGCTGACCAAGGCCGTAAGCTGAAGAAAACAGAAAAAGATTCACTAAAAGATGAAGTTGTTCACTCACTCCTTCCTCGTGCATTCAGTAAATTCAGTAAAACCTACATTTGGATTGATACAGTAAATCAATTAATTATTGTTGATGCCGCAAGTGCAAAACGCGCTGAAGACAATTTAGCCTTACTCCGCAAAAGCTTAGGTTCCTTACCTGTCGTCCCTCTGACTTTTAAAGACCCAATAGAGCTAACACTCACTGAATGGATCCGTTCGGGCTCATTACCACAAGGTTTTGCCGTCATGGATGAAGCGGAGCTAAAAGCTATCTTAGAAGAAGGTGGTATTATCCGCTGTAAGAAGCAAGAACTCATTTCTGATGAAATCGCCACCCACATTGAAGCCGGTAAACTCGTTACCAAACTGGCCTTGGATTGGGAAGAGCGTATCCAGTTCATGTTATCTGATGATGGTTCCCTGAAGCGCCTCAAATTTAGCGATACATTAAAAGACCAAAATGACGACATCGCTAAAGAAGACTACGCGCAAAAATTTGATGCTGATTACGTATTAATGACAGGTGAACTTAGTGCATTAATCGCTCGCTTGATTGATGTATTAGGTGGCGAAGCCGAGCACTAATTTGTTTCTATCCCCTCTATCGCCCTCACAATGGCAACTCACACTTAAGTAAGTTGCCATCACTTTTTAGATCCTGCTTACATAGCCACAATTAAGTCATTGACTGGTAGTGAAATCTCTGGTTGATTGATTTATATCCATATCGCAAATTTCTAATATTTAATTATGTTCAACAACAATAATAAAAATAGTCCATCACTGATGATTATGGTCAATATTCTGTCGAAGGAAATGTTATGAAAGAGCTCATCGAACCTGAATTAGATGAAAATTCACTGGTTACCCTACAAAAAGTCACCGCCGATAATTTTTCTGAAATTTGCTTACTAAGTCATACGCTTAGTGAAGCACAACGTAATATGGTGGCTGACAATGCCTATTCCATGGTGGAAGCCCAGTTTTCTGATTGCGCATGGTATCGAGGCATTTACGCCGATGATGTCCCTGTCGGTTTCATCATGCTGCATTCTGGGTTAGATGATGATGAATTAGAATATAACGGTATTATGCTTTGGCGTTTTATGATTGCTGAACCCTACCAAAAGCTGGGATTCGGCCGTGAAGCCCTAGTTCAAGTCATCCATTATTTAAAAAGAAAAGGATACCCACGCCTTTATAATAGCTGTGGTGAAGGGGAAGAAAGCCCATTTGAGTTCTACAAAAAACTTGGTTTTGTACCAACAGGCGCTTATATGGATGATGAATGCGAGCTGGTCCTAGATATTACTAATTGGCAAGAACAAGAAGAGTAAGCCTATAAGTGCAGTCAACAACGCTACAGCACGAAGTATGACCAATACGCTAAATAGTTTGTGG